>JALNXB010000063.1 GCA_023230585.1 bacterium | reverse complement strand
GATATAAAGGTAAGGATTACAAATTTAACACATTATAATAAAAAGGAGTATGAAATGGACAGAGCATATTTAGAAATATTAAGTTCGTGCGAAGAGGTAGCAAAGAAGGTAGCGAGGGGACCTTATTCTACAAATATTTCAACTTCATCTTCATTTGGCGAGAATTTAGAAAAAATCGATTACACAGTTGAAAGGTTAAAAGAAGATGGCTCCACTCAGTATCCTCTCATAAACATTATTAGAGATTTATCTCTTGATAAGTATGAGAGAATGTTACTCTACTATTTTTACGGGATAAAGAGCGCAGGTATGACCGGTGGAGTAGAAGATATTCTTACGTATCTTGGTAATAACGACAGTGTGAAGACATTTGAGATAAAAATAAAATATTTAAATCATACATCCAAATTGTGTAAAAAAGAAGTTCTTATTTCAGACTATCCTTCTTTGTCATGGAATTATAATCGCTTAGCATTGAGTAAGATATATTTTGATAGAATAAATTGTTGTAAAGAGGAGGAACCCAAAATAGTTGCTACTCCCGAGGTTACCTTTAACGTTCCTCCTGTAAAGGATATATATGATCACTTGTCTAAAAAAGTTATTGGTCAGGAGTATGTAAAAAGAGTATTAAGCACATTGGCATATAGACATTATTCTGGACGCACCTCAATACGGAAGTGTAATGTAATGCTTGCGGGTCCTACGGGAAGCGGAAAAACGTATCTGGTAAAATCTCTCGCAGAATATATTAATGTTCCAGTATATTGTTGTAGTGCAAATGACTTCACTTGTTCTGGATATGTGGGTGGGAATGTTACTAACATAATCTTTTCTTTGTTGGATATGGTAAATCAAGACAAGAAAAAAGCAGAAAAGGCAATTGTTTTTATAGATGAGATAGACAAGATATCAGCAAAAACACCTATGGGTCATTTGTCTGACAGAGATGTTGCTGGTCGTTCTGTTCAGGAAGAATTGTTGAAGCTTGTAGAATCAACTGGCGAAAAAAGGTTCTATACTGATTCGTATCCCAGAACAAGTTGCACATTAAATATTGAAAACATTCTTTGGATAACAGCAGGTGCGTTTAGTGATATCAACAACATAAGTCAGGTTAGCACAACATCTACTATTGGATTTTGTCCAGAAACAACTGTTCACAAGAAAAGTCAAAGGATTACTACAGACGATTTACAAAAATATGGAATGATACCTGAATTTTTAGGTAGGTTTCCTAATGTAGTAACACTTTATTCTCTTACGGCTAATGATATGGTCAACATAATGAAATACAGTCAAGACACTCCTTTAAAAGGGTATATTGAATATTTTGCAAACTATGGTATAAATCTTTCTTTTAGTAATGATGTATTGGAAGATATAGCAAGTAATGCTTTAAGAAGAAAATTGGGTGCAAGAGGGTTGAGTAGCGTGTTGGAAGAATTGCTTAATCCCTATATGTATGAAGTGGAAATAGGCAATCTTCCTCCTGGAAATCTTTCTATAAACAAGGAGATATTGGAAAGATGTTTTGCAAGTATGTCATAAACATTTACTCTCTTAAAAGACAAATAATTTACTCAACTGTTATGACTTATAACGCCAGATAAAGGATTTGACAGGAGAAAAAGAAGGTGCTTAAATATTACTGTCAGCGAAAAACTACGACTTTCTGTTGTAGCAAAGGGGACCAACTTAATATTGAAAATTGAATAATTGGTTGAGACAAAAAAATATTACAGCATTGGAAAAGAATAAGAAATAATTAAGTTAAAACAAAACTCATTGACAACGTAATTTTTCCAGCAAAAAAGAAACACAAGGTAGTAGGAAAGGTAGAAAAATAAGTGAGTTAATTTGCAAGAAAGATGGTTATCACGGATATAAAATCTTTCCATTATCAGGGAGGTAAAATAAAATGAGGAAAAGATTTAAAAATAAGCTTCGCAGCTGTGCTATGTGTAAGCCTCATAAAACAAAAGGGTCTTGCAGATGGAAGTATAAAGAATTGGCATCTCTTAATGAGTTTGAAAAAGAGAAAAGAGATAAAGAAGGCACAATATTACCGCAAGAAAATATTAGATAGGAAAACAGAGTATTTAAATTTTTTAAAAAACAAGAAAGGGTTTTAATAAAATGAACAATTTAGTTAGTGATTTTCTTAGCCAAAAAAAGTTTGCTGTGGTCGGTTCGTTCCGAAATAAAGAAAAGATTGCATATAAAATTTTACAAGACCTCACCGCCAAAGGGTACGAAGTTTATCCAGTTAACCCAAACATAAAAACGGTTGATGGAAAAGTTTGCTACAGCAGCATAAGCGATATACCTTTTGATATAGATGTTGCGGATATAGTTACCCCTCCTGCTGTAACAGAGAAAATTGTTAAGGAATGCCTAAAAAAAGGAATTAAAAGAGTTTGGTTACAACCGGGGGCAGAGAGCGAAAAAGCAGTAAAGTTTTGTCACGACAACGACATTAAAGTACTACATAGTATTTGCGTTATGGTAGAATCAACAAAGTAAAACACTATTAATTTTGTCTTATTTAAATCTCCTCCGATTCTCCCTGATATTTTTCATACATCCGTTGTTGTTCCTTAAGCTGTCTTTCGTATTCCTCCATCTGCTTCTGATAATTCTCTTCCATCTGCCTAATCATATCCTGTGATTGTTTTTTTTGACGCCTAACCATGATTTCACTTTTTGCTAACCCAGTAATTCTTAAAACAGCAAGAATTATAAAAACAGTCAAGAAAGATTTTTTTGCCTTTTCCTCCTCAATTTTATGGACATAAACGCTTGCAAAAATTACGTAAAAATATAAAACAAACAGGTAAGCAACAATTCCTACCCATCTACCCAAAAAAGGGATAAAACTAAACAATACGCATGCAGGAAGAAGTGGGGCAAAAGAAGCGTTACATCTCATAGAAGTATCAAAATTCTCATTTGAACCAAGGGCACCCCATATAATATGTAAAATAACGGTAGAAACAAAAAAAGATATTAATGTAAGTGGGATAAAAAGAATAAATATACCAATACTTATTGCAAACAGTGGGGTGTGAAAAAATGTTGAAGATAAAATAAAAAACAGATATACAATAAAAACCATTATAATAAAATAGACAAGAGATTCTAAATAACCACCTTCTTGTTCAAGGTTTTTGTATAACTCAACAGGGTCGGTAAAAAACGTTTTAGTATCATCTACCATTTTAGCCCACCGTATTTTAGCCATTTTTCCTCCCTTGTTATACTTTACCTATTAAAAACCTACTTCTTAATATAGTATACCAGATTTAAAGAATTAAGATAAATATCAACAAGATTGCCACAGTATTAAGATTGCAACCAATTCCGTTAAAGGTCTAAAATACCCCAGTTTTATGTTATTAATTTTTCTTCTGTAAAGGATATTTCCCACAAGTAAACTTTTCCCCTTCCGGGCAATAACCCAAAGATACACACTTTGCTCCAGAACTATTAAATACCTCTGGTAGTTTTTGCTTACATATAGACAACATCTCCTCTGCAAGATTTCTTATTTCCCATTGTGCCCGACTGCAGCAACGTTGTTGAAAAAAATGTATCAATTCTCGACAATTCATTGTTAATACTATTTTGGTTTCAACACCTTGTGGTAAAACAAAACGTGCATCTTGTTTAGCAGATTCGCCTTTTATGTTTTTTGCTTCAAACATTTTCAAAAGACTATTGTACCCTTCTTGAATTTTCTCCATTATTAAAACATATTCCTGTTTCATATCAACATCTTGTGCTATTGAAGGAGGAACCACATAGTCAAAATCAGACGCTCCCACATACCTTTGACTCTGCTGGGAATAGGATGCAATTCTATGCCTTACCAGTTGATGAGTTAATGCCCTTGATACTCCCTCTATCCCAAAAGTAAATTTAACGTGCTCCAACGGACTTTCATGCCCAGAGGATACAATCTGTTTTACAAAAGTTCCCATCTTTTCAAAATTATCAAGCCCTTCTTTGAGTATCTGCCCCGAAAATTTCGGTGAATAACACTGACGACAAGCAGAATAAATTAAAGAAAGAGCGTTCTCTGATGAGTCCAATAATTCTATATGCAATTGTGTTTGTGCCATATCTAACTCCATAATTAAACTTCTATTTTAACAGATATCTATTGACAATTAATTTTTTTTGAAAGTTGTTTCTTATCAAAACTCAAAATGTAATCCAACTGTTATAGTATTGTTGACGTCGTCTCCCACTCCCTTGGAAAACCCAGCATCAACACTTAATCCCTCTTTTATATGGTATCTCATACCAACAAGCAAATTTTGCACACCAGTTTCATCGCCCAAAAGTTCAGTGCCAATAGCAAATTTTTCATCAATAGCCCATATCAGAGCAACAGCATAAGTCACTAAATTTTCATCATCTTCGTTTACCAAATACCCTAAATTTGCATCTACTTCTACCTGCCCAAACACTTTTGTACAAATAAGGTTGATATCGTAAATAGACTCTCCAAATTCATAAGCAAAAGAGGCAGAACAAATATCAGGCACAATAGCAAATTTTAGAGATAATTCCGCAGGCGTAAAAGAGTTTTTTGACTCAGTTTCAATCGTATACCCAAAACTTATACCTATATCCATACGTTCTGTAAGCCCATATACATAATCAAATTCTAAAATACCTTCTTCATCTCCCCAAGTATAACCCATCTCAACTTCACTCATCTTATATTCAACAGTTCCTGCATCATCTGTTGCAAAAGGTCTTGCCGCCTCACTATTGTATGTCCACAACATAATTACACTTAGCATCAATATACATAAAAAATATTTTTTCATTTTTCCTGGTCTCCTTCTTCATAGTTTCAACTGATAAATCTTAATAATAATACTTACAAAAAACCCCACTTGTCAATTAAAAAGATAAACAATGATTAGATTTATATAAACTATTTAAGGTATAATGATTGTTATGATAGATAACAAGACGATATTAACTAAATTATTTATACCAATTATAGGTGCTTTTATAGGTTGGATTACAAACGTAATTGCTATTTGGCTACTTTTCCGCCCATATAAACGTAGATTTGGTATTCAAGGGTTACTACCTAAATACCAGAATGATATAGCTGAACGGTTAGGAAAACTATTAAAACAACATCTGCTCGACGATGAAACACTTATTAACTCCATAGACCTTGATGAAAAAATCACAGAGTTCCTTGATAGAAAAATAGAAACCCTTAACCCTTTTGTAAAAATGGTCTTAAAAGACCTGATAGGCGTAAACACAATATCAAATTTCATAAAAAACAACCTTCAACTTGAAGAAGAACTCCGTAAATTACCTGAAATGATACAGGTTGACACCATAGTTTCAGATAAAATCAAACAATTTGATTTAAGACAGTTAGAAACATTGGTTTATGGTGCTACAAGCAGAGAAATTAGGTTTATCAAACTGACAGGTGCTGTGCTGGGATTTTTAATTGGGTTAATACAAATACTTTTAATCAAGATTTTGTAATAGGGTTGTTTTATATAATCTAATAAGGCTTAAAAACAAACACTAATATCGTCCATTTTAACAGTTAGCAAACAACCTACCATCTATTTCAAAAAAATATATATAAGCAAAATCATTTTTTAAAGATTTTTTCACATACACCAAAATAGAACATATTTAAGTAGTTGCATTCTATCTTAATTCACATAACACATTTGGATGTATTGACTAATGATGTCTAATGTTGTACAATAGTTATAGAGAATAAGGATACACAATAATGTCAAATATCAATCAAATTACTATGAAAATGTTAAACACCAAACAAGTAGCTGAACTATTAGGAGTTAGCACAAAAACTATTTACAGAATGGAAGAAAAGGGATTAATACATTCTGTCAGAACTCCAGGAGGGCATAGGCGGTTTACTAAAGAATCTATTCAAAATTATCTACATAAAAGCAGAGAATTTGTTGCACCACAGAATCCTAGTAAATATCGGAAAAATTTACAATTAAAAGATACTGATGGAAATTATAATTTATTCGGAGAAACAACTGTTCAGCAAAAAACAGTAACTCATAATCAATTTGATAAATTAGAGCAAATTGTTTCACTAAACGCTTCTTATAACCATCAACAACATTATGATAAAGACGTTACTCATAAACAATGGGTAGAGGAATGGGATTTTAAAACTCATCAAACCAAGACCTATACTCACGGTTTTCATAATTACCCGGCAATATTTATTCCCCAGGTCGCCCGTAAACTTATTTTAGCCTTTTCTCAAAAAGGAGATTTGGTTTGTGATATATTTTGCGGTTCAGGCACTACTTTAGTAGAAAGCAGTATTTTAAATCGAAATTCTATAGGTGTAGAACTTAACCCTTTAGCAGTATTAATAACCAAAGCTAAAACCACACCAATTGATCCTAAAGTATTACTTAGTAAGCTAAAAATTATTATCAGAGATTATCAAAAAACAACAGATATAAAATTACCAAAATTTTATAATATAGATTTTTGGTTTAGTAAAAAAGTTATAGAAGAATTAGCAAAATTACGACACACAATTCAATCTATCCCAGAAGAAAATATCCGCAATTTCTTCTTACTGCCTTTCAGCGAAGTTGTAAGAATCGCTTCTTTTACAAGGCATAATGAATTTAAGCTATTCCGTTCTCCTGACAAGCTATCGGATAAATTTAAACCAGAAATATTAAATGAATTTACCAAACTTTGCGAGAAGAACATTTTGGGAATGAAAGAATATGCTCGGGATGCTTTCCCTCAAACAAATTCACGTATTATTATGGGTGATGCAACGAAAGACAACGGTATTCCTAACAATTCTGTAGACTTTATCATCACTTCCCCGCCTTATGGAGATAGCCGCACTACAGTGGCTTACGGTCAATTTTCCAGACTATCGTCACAGTGGCTGGATTTACTTCCCCCGAATATTAAAGATATTGATAAGGAACTTATGGGCGGTAAAAACAATGTTAACCTTGATAACTCTATACTTAAACGCTCTACTACCTTAAAATATAGCGTAAAAAGCATTGCTGATGAAGACGAAAAAAGAGCAAAGGATGTTTTAAGTTTCTATATAGATTTAGACAAGGCGTTGAAACAGGCCTACAAAATACTGAAACCGCAAAAATACTTCTGTCTAATTGTCGGAAATCGCACAGTAAAAGAGGTACTTTTGAAAACCGATACGATTATTTGTGAGTTAGGGGAAAAGATTGGTTTTACTTCACAGGGGATTTTATATCGTAATATCCCGAACAAAAGAATGCCATCAAGAAACAGCCCCACCAATAAAGCTGGTAAAACTGCCCCTACTATGTTAAGAGAAAGTATTCTTCTGTTGAAAAAGTTATAATCTAAAAAATTAACCCTATAAATCTCTTATTTCCATAAAAAGTTGTGGCAATTTGTTTTTATAAGTTCTAAAGTCTGTTCCATGATTTCTTGCCATTGTACCTTTGTCGTGCAAACGCAAATCTACCAGAATATTTTCTGCTTTGAATTGGTTTGCCAATAATTCAGGAGAGGTACCCTTCAGTAACTGAGCACGATAGAAATGAAACCATTCTCTACCGTCCCGTTCTTCAGTAAAAGCAGATACAAAAACCAACGCAGGTATTTTTCTTATAAATGTTTCTGTCAATTTTTCCAGTGTCCATACAGCTATTACCTCTCCAGAAATATGCCTTACAGATATATCCTTGTTTGTTACATATAAAAACAATCCAGCGCTATTCGGTTTTAAGGACATCGTATAGTAAAGACCTACACGCCCATTCTTATCTAAACTACCATATTCTTTTACCACTTTTAATGGTGGTATTTGCCAAACTTTCCGATTGAAAGTGAACAAGGTTATCATATTGCTACTACTGCTTCTGTGTGCCTTAATCTCAGCTTCTACAAGGTCGGGTAAAGCAATATTGTTTTCCTGTAAACCAAGATATGTTTCCAATGTATGACCTATTCCTGTTGGTCCCTTTCGAGTAGAAGGTATAAACCCTTTCTTTTTTAAAGCTATAAATTTTTCTGTAAATTTCTTCAAATCCATAAATACCATCCCCCCAAAAGTAAAAATGGTTAATCCAAAGGTTATTCATATAAGTTATAACATATCAAAATGGAAAAATGAATGTTTTTTATGTGAACTTGATAGTGAAAATTTATAATACTTTATTTTTACTTTTACAATATCTCCTATAATCACATTTTAACACTTATTATAAAAGCGAGCAAAGACAGCTCCAGTAGGTAAAATGTTATACCATGTTTTGTGAAAGCAGGATGGTCGGGCGGTTTTTGCTGAGGGTTGTCGGTAAAACCAAGTTTTTTAAAGAACTCCACAGAAGTATTGCGAGCTATTGTATATATTCGGGTATACCTTTTTTCTGAAGCAAAAGTTATGAGAGAATCAACAAGTTTGCTACCTACTCCTTTTTCTTGAAATTTAGGTAAAACAGCAATATGCCTTATCTCCATCTCTATTGGTGTTATAGAAAAAGCCACTAATCCGCCTATTAGTTTATCATCTTGCTTCGCAATGAATTTTTTGGACTCCCCTGTCAATTTAAATTTTGAAATCATATCCTGAGGCAATGACAAGGGCTTCCAAAGAACCTGCCAGAGCAAATTGTTCAACTCTTCTGATTCTTTCTTTGACTTTACTTGTAAGATTTTCCATTCTTTATTTTTCATAGGTTTTCTTAGTATTCATTTTACATTAAGGTACACCTACTTACAAGAGAACCAATTTAAACATAATAAATTTAGACGAAAGGAACCGTAGCGCCACATTTCGCCTTTACTTGCCCTAAAAGTGGACACATTTTGGGCACACCGTTTCTGCAATGGGTACAGAAGCAAGGAACTGATATGTTCAAATTTTTCAACTGGAGAAACTGTTCAAGAGACTGACTGGCTGAACAAGTACAAACAATTTTTGCCTTAAGAAATATTTCTACTCCTTGATAAAAGAAAGGTCTTTTATAAGGTTTTGATGTTTTCGGTAAACTTCCTGCCACTCTTCAGCAGGCAATAAACGGTAATAACCCGAAACAAACAATACACCTCTTACAGGTTTTGTACAGTTGAGGAAGAAAGGTTTTGTCAGATGGTTTTCCTTTTTTTCAATAACCACTAAACAATTTGCATCATATTCCGTAGTAAGACCGGGAACATATTGATAACATATCTCGAAGTTTTGCGCTATATCGGTTTCGGTTACCCGGGGTTGGTGGCTGGGACAGATAAAAGTTTCCAGGGAACTGGTATATTTAGGATAGAGTTCTGACAGATTGTCAGGGAATCTTCCCCCGTTCTCCTGAGCAAACCCTCGTAATGCCAGTCCCATAGCTTGCAAATTTCCCAAACAGGTTACTCTGTTTCCACATTCCTCTACTATAAAAATCAACTTGATACTCATCCCGATAAAAACGGAAATTACAACTACTGTAACAGTCGTTATTATCTTTTTCTTTACAGTAAACTTCCTTTTTATTTTTTCCGAAAGAGGTTTACGTGATAAAATTTTATTTTTAATGAAAAAGATGCCGGTTCCAATAAGGAATCCGCAGATGAAGGCGTATATATACATCATTACAAAACTGTTAATTTCCGGAAGCACTTTTTCCAATAGTTGGAGTGGATATATAAACAATAGGGACAATATACTACCTACCCATAAACGTAGAGACACTCCTCTGTGAAAAGAAATCCACCCTTCAAAGAATTCTAAACTCCATAAAAGGAATGCTGTACTGTACAGGAATCCAAAGCCGATACCCCACATAAGCCATCGAAATATTCCTTTTTTTTTAATCATTGCATCCTCCTGTCTGACAATAATTTTTAATCTGTAACTCTGCGAAAAATAAGTAATATATCATACCATAAATTTCTATAATGCTATAAAAACAGTAACTTCACTTGACAGAGCTCTTTTTTTAGGTATTACTTAATAAGTAATATGCAAAGGAGGCAAAATATGGGTACAAAATATCCTGAATGGGTAAATAAGTGTAAGAGAAAAGGGACTGCCGTACATAAGATAGGGAACAATTTTTATCTGTATGCGGTGGGGAGTAAATGGGATAAAAAATTGGGCAGG
>JALNXB010000062.1 GCA_023230585.1 bacterium | reverse complement strand
CACTTACCTTAAGAAACGATATCTTGGCAGATAGTTGAAAATATTTGAACTTATTGAGTAAATTTTTTTATAATGGGGATAGAACCCCATTGTGAGCCCATCTTATAATGACTTGCCTTAAAATCTTAGCGTCAATAGCGTAAAAATCAATGTTCTCGCTTTAAACTATACCCTCCATCGTATTAGGTTAAAACAATACTTTATCTTCCATCTCTATATGTAATCCAGAATTTTGACATTCCTTTTAATGTATATTCCCTTCCTTCTGTTTCCAGTATTATCAAATAGATTAATCTAATCCTATAAGTTGTTCTTCCAAATAACAAGAATTTATTGTTAGAAATATTTCTCAATATTGCTCTTTTTCTTAACTTTGTTTAAAAACTTCCTAAAGTTAATCATATCAATGCTTTAGCCTCTGTTTTTATTTTTTTATTGGTTACTCAAATAAGATTTTTAAAGTTTATTAATAATTTTGTTGACTCATTGAATAATATATATAGAGGGGTAAGAAACAGAAACAAATTTATAGTAAACATTGGTTACTTAAATAAGATTTTAAAATTTTATTAATAATTTTGTTGACTCGTTGAATAATATATATAGAGGGGCAAGAAATAGAAATAAATTTATAGTAAACATTGGTTATTTAAATAAGATTTTAAAATTTTATTAATAATTTTGTTGACTCGTTGAATAATATATATAGAGGGGTAAGAAACAGAAATAAATTTATTTTAAGCATTGTGACGTGATAATAATTAAGTAAAGGAGGTGGAAATAGGATGAAAAAGAATGTAGAAATACGAGATATTATGACAGCCGCATTCCTGCTTGCAAAAAAACACACATTAGTATCACACAATGTAGGTCCTTCAGGCTTTGTGACTTTTATTTTTAATGATAGTAAAGGTTCCATTGAACGAGAGATACAGAAGCATATTAGCGGAACAGCGAAAGTGGGGTCACGAGATTTTGTTGAGGCCTATAGAGGCTTACGTAGTTTAATTTTACACAAAAAGGAGGAAATAAGAAATGGAAAATTTAATAGTAGACAACATTGAAAGTAACTTAAAACGTTCCAACGAAACAATTTTTTTTAATAATTTAGATGATAACTATGTCAGTTGTTTCAGTGATTCTTTGAACAAGATTCTGGACCGATTGGAGCAGGTAAAAAGCTTACCAAATAATGAGTATACGGCTTTATGTCCTTCCCATGATGATAAACATCCCAGTTTATCTATAACAGAGCAAGATGGAAAGATTCTTATGTATTGCCATGCTGGATGTGTACTAAAAGACATTGTTAATTCTATAGGATTAACGATGTCGGATTTGTTCCCACTCTCTTCCAAAAAACGCCAACAGAAAAAAATTGAAGAAGTTATTTATGATTATGTAGACGAAGAAGACATTCTGCTGTATCAGACAGTACGTTCAGATGGTAAAACCTTTCGCCAAAGACGTCCAGATGGCAATGGCGGGTATTTCTGGAATTTGCGTGATGTGAGGCGAGTTTTATACCACTTGCCAAATGTTATACAGGGAATTAGCAACCAAGAAACAATATATATTTGTGAGGGAGAAAAAGATGCCGATAATTTAGCAAAGCTTAATTTTGTTACTACGACAAGTCCTATGGGTGCGGGAAAATGGCGAGAAGATTATACTGAAAGTTTAAAAGGTTGTTGCCAAGCTGTAATTATCGCAGACAAAGATAAACCAGGTCGTGAGCATGCAAAAACAGTAGCAGAACAACTACATAAAGCCGGAATTCCTGTTAAAGTAATAGAACTACCCAATCTGAATGGTAAACAAATTAAGGATTTCTCGGATTGGCTTTCAGCGGGTGGAATGAGAGAAGATTTCCTTGACATTGTTGATAAAAGTGATATATGGAAACCTTCAGAACAAAATCACGATAAAAAATTGTCGTCCGAACTTGATTCGTTAATCCAAAAGTTTGGATCCCCTTTTTATACAGGTAAAAATGGCAAGATAACAGGGATTAATCAGAATTTTTGGGCAGGTGCACATAATTGTGAAAACATTCAGTTGTATGAGCCTGATGATAGTGTATTTTACCGATATAACGCAGAAAATGGACTTTATGCTCCTATTTCAATGGACAAAATTAAAACAGAAATTTCTACAAAGATACTTGAGGTATCAAAAGTAATAGATGAACCTTCCCTTGAAAAATATCGGACAAATCCAACTCTTAACCATATAACTGCTCTCCTGAAAGGAATAGGTGAGAAAAAAGATGCTTTTCGGCACGAAAAAAAAATTATTCACGTTGCTAATGGCGTTATTGTTTTTAATGAAAAGGACGACTTTAACTTTTGTAAGTTTTCCCCTGAATTCTTCTCTCGTAACCAATGTCCTATTAAGTATAATCCTTCTGCGAGGTGTGATAAGTTTTTAAACGATTTTCTATACCCTGCCGTTTCAGAAGATGATGCGCTTCTTATTCAAAAATATACAGGATTGTCATTATTAGGTAGTAATCTAATACAAAGATTCCTAATTCTTGACGGCCAGCCAGGGCGAGGGAAGAGCACCCTATCTTTAATAATTCAATCTTTAGTTGGACAAGAAAATATCTCTGAATTAAGAACTAAACATCTATCTGAACGATTTGAAATTTATAGATATTTAAAAAAACAGTTGCTGGTAGGAGTTGATGTTCCAGGTAATTTTCTCACTGAAAAAGGAGCTCAAATTATTAAGGGACTCGTAGGTGGTGACTATTTTGATGCTGAACAGAAAGGTGGAACAGGAAATTTTCCCATTAGGGGAGATTTCTGTATTCTAATAACATCTAATTCTCGTCTTCGCGTTCGTCTTGACGGAGATGTTGACGCATGGAAAAGAAGACTCTTGATAATCCGTTTTAATACAACAACTCCACCTAAAAAAATTCCAAACTTTTCCAATCTGTTAATAAAAGAAGAAGGTAGTGGAATCTTAAACTGGGCTCTACAGGGGCTGGGTGTGCTATTAAAAGAAATAGATAAATATGGTGATATTTATCTGACAGATTCACAAGATAGCATTGTTGATAGTCTCTTAGCTGAAAGTGATAGTTTGAGATATTTCCTAAAAGAGAAGGTTGTAAAAGATAAAGCAGGTGATCTTTCAACGGATGAGATTGTTAAAGCATATAACGAATATTGTCCTGATAAAGGATGGGATCCTAAACCAATTACCGTGGTGCAACGGGAGTTAGAAAGCTTAATGCTTGAATTGTTTCAAACAACCAAAGCAAATTCTATAACACGAAATGACAAAAGTTGCCGGGGTTTTCGTTATGTATCATTTAAGGAGAACACATAGAATCATGGGAGCAGATTACTCAAATTGGATTATTAAAAAACCTAATATTAATGGAATAGTTGTTGTAGAAAAGGATATTTTGAGACGCTTGGGACGGATAAATACAACTGACGTGGGTATTGAAAATATTCCTGTAGAGGAAGAAAAGAATGATGTATGTGTACAAGACTTTGAAAATAGCGTCCCAACTGTTCAAGAAACTGTTACGGTTGCAAGTGTAAATGATGAATTGTTTACAGGAGAAAAGAATAATCCTTTATCTATTCTAAAAGAATGGCAAAGGAAATACTTATCGCGGCAAGCAAAGAAAGAATTTTGGATGGTTGTCAAAGGAATCACAGGGCAGAATTATAGAAAAATTGACATAGATATTCCTGTGGAAGACATTATTGCAATAAATAAACATTTTGATATGTTAGAAAAAAATATGTGGGGCAGGTCTTGTAAAAATGAATAAATTAATTACTAATAATGCGGTAAGTATGAAGTATATTGCGGGAGGAGGTGAAAGAACTATGTTTGAAAAATTACTTGAAGTAGAAAAAGCGGCAAAGTATTTGGGTGTATCAGAGAAAGATAGGGTGAAGAGGAGCGTGTCCCATGTTCTTTCTAAGAATACCCTTTGTTTGCAATTAAAAACCAGGGCGGTATGTTGGTCCGGGAACGAACATAAATAATAGGAGATATCAAAATGACAATGGCAGTATATAAGAAAGGCAATAAAGATGGGGAATAAAGTAAGGATTGAGAATAAATGAATTATAAAAATACCAAACATGTGACTGAAAACGTAGCTTTAGAAAAAGACTTGTTATTGGCACAGCGTGAGAAAAATCGTAAAATATACATATTAGCGCAGATGCTCATTGACAAGTTAGAAATAGATTTTCTGGCTGCTGGTTTGTGGAGAGACCTCCCAATAAAGGAGGTCTCTATGAGGCTTTTCAAACAGAAAAGAAGCAAGTTTTGGTATTTTGATGTAGTTGTAGGCAGCAAAAGAATCAGATACTCAACTAAGTGTGAGAAGAAAAAAGAAGCAGAGATGGTAAAAGCTTTGATGGTAAGTAAGATTAAGAATAATACATCATTTGAGGAGATACTAAACCATTCGCTTCAAGAAGCATTTGATAAGTATTTAGAGGAGTGTTCCAAGGGTATTAAGGATTCTTATCAGAGAGATGTTTTCTCGGCACAGAATATACTTAAATACTTGGGCGATCTTCAAATAAAGGATCTCACTCCAGAGAAGATATACAACTGGCAACAGAAAAGAAGAAAGACCTTTGTAGCAAAGGGTAAAATTATTTCTCCCAGGACTGTGAACATAGAGAGGGCATTCATTCACCGCGTTCTAGAGGTAGCGAAAACACAATGGGGCTGGCTGGAGAAGAACCCTGTATCTAATATACCGCCTCTTCCCTATTATGGAATCCGCGAGAGATGGCTTTCTGAAACCGAAGAGCAAATCCTTTTATTGCTTGCTGACCATCAATGGCTTAAGGATATCATTGTGTTTGGGCTCTATACAGGTTTCAGAAAAGGTGAAATACTCTCTCTAAAATGGAACCAGGTTTTTCTTAATGCCGATATCCCCTTTATTAGGTTGGTCAGGGAAAAGAGTAAGATAACAATGGATTTTCCTCTGGTAGATGATAAATTACTGGAGATATTGCATAGACTATTTGCTCTTAAACAAAATTCTGATGAGTCTGTCTTTATTGATGAAAATAATATGCCTGTAAATGAGTCCAGGTTAAGATACTGGTGGGATAAGGTAGTAAAGAAAGCTGGATTTAAAGATGTAGTTTTTCACTCTTTAAGACATACCTTTGCTACAAGGTGTTGCAGGGCTAATATGCCTGATAGGATGGTTATGGGACTTTTGGGTCAAAAATCAATAAAAATGACACATCAGTATATGCATCCTGACCTGTCCATGATGTCAGAAAAATTAAGGTCTTTGAGCCTTCAAAAGGAAGCTGTTTAAAAAAAATGGCATACTTTTGGCATACTTTCAGGAATATCCTCTCCTATCAAAACTCCTAAAAAACCTTAAAACCCTTGCGGTAGTAGGCAGTGCGAGAGGGGGGAGTTGAACCCCCATGGGTCGCCCCACTGGATCCTAAGTCCAGCGCGTCTGCCAATTCCGCCACCCTCGCTAATCTGTTAAAGCCCTTGCCCCGCTTGTGTTTTCGGAGTTCGGGATATTTTTATTTTTTTGGCAATTATGGCAATGTGTCCAAAATGTGTCCATAATTTCGCAGTAACGGTCAACCGCCGCCTTCTTATGACTGGGCGACAGGTGCGCATATCTCAGTGTCATCAGATACGATTTATGCCCCATAAGCTCTTGAACCGTCATTAAATCTATCCCCGCCATTACCAGTTGTGAGGCAAAAGTGTGTCTTAAGTCATGAAACCTGAAATCCGTTATACCTGCCTTCTTTAATGCTTTTTCAAAAGAGCCTCGTATATCCCGTATCTGTTTGCCATTCTTGTATGAGAACACATATTGGCTTCTCTTATTCCGAGGATGTGCAAACAGTGTATTGTAAACTATGTCGTTCATAACTATTTCACGCTTCTCACCGTTCTTGGTTCGCAAAAGAGTTATGAGTTTGTGGTTAAAGTCCACATCCCGCCATTTGAGAGCTAAAATCTCACCTCTTCTCATCCCTGTATGCAGTGCCAAAGTGACAATAGCTGCAATATTACCTTCACATGCAGCCATAAGCCGCTCTATCTCCTCAAGTTCAAGAAACCTAATCCTTTTATTCTCTGTCCGTAATAACTTTATCCGGGACAGCGGATACTCATCTATTATACCCCATTCCATTGCTTTGTTCAACATTGCTTTTAGACATTTCAGTTCATGGTTAACCGTTGGTGGCTTTACTTTTTGAAGCCGGATTCGCTTATAATCTTCAACGTCAAAAACATTTATCTCAGTCAGGTATTGCCCTTTGAAATGGCCAAGCAAGTGGTTAATGCATATCTGGTCCCGTGAGAAAGAGAGTTTATTGGGACGTGAATAGTTTTTCATATACAGCTTGGCAAAGTCCTCCAGTGTGATGAGTTTTTCCTTCTTTTTATCAAGGAACCTGTCCTCTGCAATCTGAGTAAGCCGCTTCTTAAGGGCAGCATCGGCAACGGCTTTGCTTTCAGAGACGGTTTCCCGTATCCGCCTGCCCTTATACCTGTAGTCTATACAACACTTTTTACCTCTCTTAGATAGTCCCATATTCAGCCACCAATATTACTACAAATCCTCTGTAAAGTCAAGTATATCAAGGGTTTTAAGATTTTTTAACCTTCAATAAATTACTCTCTATCCACTCATCCATCCGGACCTTATCAAACCTAAGTGTCCGGCCTATCTTTATTGCAAACGGTACCTGTCGCTTCCACACCTTCTTATAAAGCGCGTTCTCGCTTATTCCCAAATACTCCGCCGCCTCCTTTACATCCAACAGCCGTTTCTTTACGTAGTTCTTGGCCACATTCTTTTCTAATACTGAAGGGCTTTGAGAATCCTGATGAGCTTTGAGTGCTTTTATTAACTCAAACTGACTATTCATGTTCCACCTCCTCCTTCTCAAAACCAGAAAGATAGGCAACAATTTCAACAACATCTGAGTTAGGTACATCATTGAGATTTTTATAAAACTGACCTGTTATTCCATGAACAACGCCCCAAAAAGTTTTTGATGCACCGCGTTTGGTATATTTTTTTTGAAACTCCTTTAGTTGTGCAATAGGGGTGGTATCTTTCCGGTGTCCAATTGTCCGATTCAATCTGAATATTGGACAATTGGACAACATTGGACATAGGGGGTTGTCCAGTGTTAACACCTTTAATATCAAGGGTTTCACCCACTTTGGACAATTGGACATCGTTAACTATAGGAGGGGGAGAGCTCCCTTCATCAGAAAAGATTTCATCAGGGGGTGGCATAGGAGAGATAGCGTCTGGGATAGATATAACCTTTAGTTTTTGTGTTACCCCTCGCCCTGTCGTTTCCAGCAGTTCATTGGCAACACTTTCATTGATATATCTGCGGATGGTCTTTTCTGATAACTGCAATTCTTTCATCACCTCTGCCCTTGTAACCGAATCTTCTGTTTTTTGTAACTTACGGCAGGTTTTTAAAAAGTTTGTAACTACATTCGATACGACGCTTATAGATTGGCTTATCAATTCCCGAAACCTGTAAATAAGCTCATAATCCTCTCTGGTCGCTATGATGCGGTTATGTTCATCCAGGGTACGTTGGTATTGGAAAAGTAGTGCGCTTGATTTAATAAGTATAAGAACCTTTTTGAAATCACGGTTAAACCTTTCGTTATCAACAGAAAACAAGTCTGCTATCTTATTTGCAAAAGGGATGACAACCTGTGCGGGTTCTATAAGAGTATCTGCTAATTGCCATATTCTGAAAGGGATGAAATTTTTTTCATATTCTTCACCCCGAGCCAACTTACCTTCGTGCTGATAATAGTCGCGCTGTAGTGATTTATCGTGAGATATTTCTATCTTTAGGACTCTGGTATCCAGTTCATAATCTATCTTGCCGTTGGCACAGGTGGTTATAAACACCAAACCTTTACTATCTTTTTTTATGCTCAGTGGAACCAGTTCCCCTGACTTACTTTTCCCCACAGTACCAAGCTTTAGCGCCTGTTCAGATAACGCTGTTCGTAAAACATAGCTGACATACTCGTTTCTTTGCCCTGTACTCTCATAAAAAATTATTATCCTATGAGCAAGCGACTCTTTCGTGTACAAAAAATACTGCTCGGAAACGCTGGTAAAATCTTCTCGCTCTGATTCTGGAGTGGTTTTAAGCACCGCTTTTATCATAGCGGATTTACCAATAGCAGAAGTTCCAATCACTACTAAGCTTACACTTTCATTGAATTTTCGGGAAGTAAGGACAAGTTTAACTGCTATCAATTCTTTGTCTCTACCCCTGTATTCAGAATGACAGGCCTCTAAAAACCTTTCTATTAAATCCGGGGATTTTAAAAGCTCTATGGCCTGCTGTTTCTCTTCTTCAGTGTACTCTGGGTCCTTCTTGCTCGCTGCATCCCTGATAAGTAATATAGAAGCCCGGATTGTCTTTGGGGAAACGGAAAGTTTTTTGGAAAGCGTATTAACGATTATCTCGTTTTTCAATTCATCTATTTCTGCAACTGCAAGTGCCCGAATAATACTCTCCTCATGCTCGTTTCTTATAAACTGGGTAAGCTCTTTTGCGTTGTTTTGGAGAGTGTTTATAACAGTTGTTAAATTCTCTCCTGCCAGCTCTTTTTGGGTAAGGTAATCGTCTATTCCTTTTCCGTCATCTGCAAGCCATTGGGCAAACTTTACGATTGCTCCTTTGCCGTACAGTTTCAGTGCCAGTTCCCACAAGGCATTTCTTACCTGGGGATTAACCCATAAATCTGCGTCAAACGCTAAAAAGATGGTCCTACCTTGCAGGTTGAATTCCAACAGTTCTTCCCACAACTCTTTAGAATCAGTATCATCACTGTTTTCCCCGCCTTGAAATTCCAAACGCCTGACAGAGCGATAGCTAAACAGCCCTCTTTTGTCAGTTTAAGGGCTTTTTTCTCACCTTCGGTTATCCATAGAGGTTTATGAGGTTTTTCTACTACTTCCCACACTAACGGAAGAATATATGGTCGGGCTGGTATTCCTTTGGGATGAAGATATTTTGTGCCCTGTAAGGGGGGATAGAGGCGAAACCGTGAAAATAACGGGTTGCCCTGTTTATCAAGATATGGGATTTCCAGTATTTGGTAGAATGTTTGTAGTATTGGATGGCCGTTAAACGAAGCAAATCCTAATTTCTGTTTCAGGTTTTCTTGTTTCCCAGTGAATTCTTTAATACCGTATTGCTCCAGAAACTGTAAATCCAGGCCAGATTTTTTAATATCTTCCTGTAAAGCCAGTTTCTCTTGTTCTGTTATTTTTCTCATTTCTTTTTTCCTCCCGAGCACGTAGAATAATACTACGAAGCCCTCTATATGCTTCAACGAAATCGCTTGATACAACTTTTGCCTTGCCGCTCAGATGCTCGTGTATATCCTGCTCACTAGAATTGTTTTTATCTTGAAATCTGAAAGATACAAATCCTGTATCTCCCACATTATGAGAAATAAGCGGATACTTTTTGGCAAGTAAAAAAGCAGCTGTCATGATGTCGGTTATTTCTAATTCTTTCTATTTCTCGCTTTTCATTTTTCTCTCACCTCCTTACTTTTACATGGTGAAAATTCAGTGAATTGGCAGAAAGGAAAAATGAAAAAATAGAAGAAGCCTAATAAATAAAGGGTTCAGGGAGGATTAGGAAACTTTATTTTTTAGAAAAAGCTGCGGTGAAAATTCACCGTTTCAATGATTTTTCACCATTAGGCGGTCTTTTAAGGGGTGTGGGATACTGTTAAATAAATCATAGTTGGGGAAAGATATTATGGAGTATTAGCAATGGAAAGGAGTTGTTAAGAATTATCTGTATCTTCTTCCATATAATTATCTTGCATGAATTGTTGTTTTCTTATTTTAAGGTCACTGGAAGGGTTTGAATACTCGGAGAATTGGGTATCGATAAGCTCTTGTAATTCATCTTTAGGAGATAATGAATTTTCTGCATCTACGGGGCAACTATAAGTGGCTTTGAAGTTTGTTTTATATCCAACTTTTTTGATATACTTAGCTACCTAATTTCCCGCAAAAATTATAACTATGTAGAAACAGATATCTTCAAACTTTCCAGAATTTCTCTTTGAGATTTGGTAATCTCAGTAAGAATTTGTCCATACCT
>JALNXB010000061.1 GCA_023230585.1 bacterium | reverse complement strand
TTTTGTTGCAACATCGTATCCCATATCTTGTAATTGTTTAATAATATTTTCGGTTGTTATTTTCTGTTCTGGAGAACTATAAAATACAGCAGAGAGGTATTGTTCGCCTTTATCTGCTCCTTGCCCATCTTTTTGAGTAAAGTCGTGTATTTGAAAGAATAACTTTACAAGTTCGTCATATCTGGTTATTGAAGGGTCATATATAACTTCCACTGCTTCAAGGTGACCTGTTGTGCCGTCGCATACCTGTCTATATGTTGGATTTGGAGTGGTTCCGCCAGTATACCCAGATTTTGCTGAAATCACTCCAGAAGCTTTACTAAAATGGTATTCAACACCCCAAAAACAACCAGCAGCAAATATAGCTGTATCTGTTTTTTTATCAGCGATAAATTTTATTGATATTGAATTTACGCAATGTCTAATATTTTTTTTAGTAAATTGTTCGCCTTGAAAGATGTGTCCCAGGTGCCCTCCACAGTTTGCACATACAATCTCGGTTCTCTTGCCATCTTTGTCTGGCTGCCGTTTAACTGTGTTTGGGAGTTCATCGTCAAAAGCTGGCCATCCGCAACTGGCGTCAAACTTATCTTCTGAGCGGTATAACGGCGTTTTACAGTTGCGACATATAAACGTTCCTTTTTCAAAATGGTTCCAATATATGCCAGTAAAAGGTTTCTCTGTACCTTTATCTACTATTACTCGTTTTTCTTCTGGGGTTAAATCCTTATTCTCTATTTTTTCCATATTATCTATTTCCTGTTTTTTATAATTGCTGTTTTAAAGGTTGCTTTTTTCTTAACTATCTACTATGTTATAATTATACAATTAAATTTTAATCAAATACAATATTTTACCTCTTTTTTTTAAGAGGGTTGGGAGTTAAAAGATGAAATTTTTATTCAAACCGAAAAGTGTTGCAGTTATAGGTGCTTCTTATGATAAGAAAAAACTTGGATATCTTCTCCTTGAAAACATTGTTTCAGGCGGGTATTTAGGAAAAATATATCCTGTTAACCCTCGTGGAGGTGAATTATTAGGATTAAATGTATATACTGAAATTAGTTTAATTGACGGGGATGTGGATCTTGCAGTGTTTGCTATTCCTGCTAATTCTGTTTTTCAGGCAGTGAAAGAGTGTGTTAAGAAAAAAATTAAATATGGGGTAATAATTACTGCAGGTTTCGCAGATTTAGGTAGAGCAGAAGAAGAGAAAGAGATAGTAGATTATGCAAAGAAAAATGGAATGAGGATTTTGGGTCCTAATTCGATGGGATATTACTCTGCTGAAGGTTCTATTAATGCAACATTTGGGATGCCCAATGTTGCCCCGGGTGGAGTTGCAGTTATATCTCAAAGTGGCGGGTTGGGGGTTGCTCTTATTAGTAAACCAGAAATTAGATATTTAGGGCTTTCTGCTTTTTTTTCAATAGGGAATAAATCGGATATAGTGGATTCTGAACTTATTGAATACCTTGCAAAAGATAAAAGAACAAAAGTAATAATGATATATATGGAAGGGCTAAAAAAAGGGGAAAAGTTGATAAGGGCATTAAAAAGGGCTACTTCTGAAAAGCCGGTAATAATTATTAAATCGGGCACGTCTGTTAAAGGTGCAAAGGCTGCTTCTTCTCACACAGGGGCACTTGCCTGTGCAGATGATGTTTTTACTTCAGTTATGAACCAATGCAATGTTTTAAGAACAGATTCCTTAGCTGAAGCCATTGACTGGGCAGTGTTTTTTGTGAAAACACCTGTTCCTAAAGGGAAAAATGTTTTAGTTATTACTAATGGTGGTGGGATAGGGGTAATGGCAACAGATTCTCTCTCAAAGAAAAATATTTCTCTTTATGATGACGAAAAGAATTTAAGAAAAGTTTTTGTCCCTTTAATTTCTAAGTTTGGGTCATATAAGAATCCCATCGATTTAACATCTGACTATACTGCTGAAACATTTGATTCTACTATTAAAGCCGCTTTAGACCATAAAGATATTCATTCTGTTTTTATTATTCACTGCCAAGTACCTTTTTGCGATATTAATAAATTTACAAAAATTATTCACAACTGTTTTTTATATGCTAACCAGAAAGGAAAATCCCTTGTTTTATCTCTGTTTGGTGATGAAAGTATTGATAATTCTGCAAAGTACTTAAAAGAAAAAGATGTGCCTATATTTGAAGATTTTTTTAGAGGAGTATCTTGTCTTGACGCTTTCTTTAGGTATTATGAAACAAAAAAAGAAGAAGAAGTAGAAGAAAAAAGTTTTTTACCAAAGGAAGCAAAGAAGAACTTTAATTCTGTTATAAAAAAAGTGATTGATGAGAAGAGAAACTTTCTTCTTGCTGACGAGATTAGAGAGTTCTTAAAAACTCTTAAGATAGAAACTTCTGCAGGTGATATAGGATTAGATATAAATGAAGCTGTTATAATTGCAGAAAAAATAGGATATCCAGTGGCTATGAAGATAGTTTCGCCAGATGTTCTTCATAAAAGCGATGTAGGCGGAGTGGTTTTAAATGTTAAAAATAAGGATGAAGTTAAGAGAACATTTGAACTTATCAGAGCAAACTGTTATAAGTTTAATAAAGAAATACGTTTTCAAGGGATAGAAGTAAGTCGTATGCTTGAAGCTGGCACAGAAATTATTGTGGGGGCAAAAAGGGATACCTCTTTTGGTCCTGTGGTAATGTGTGGTTTAGGAGGTATTTATGTTGAAATTTTAGGAGATGTTACTTTTAGAGCGTTTCCTTTAAGTAGAAACGAAGTTAAAAGGATGTTAAAAGAATTAAAAACATATCCTATATTTGAAGGGGTTAGAGGTGAAAAACCTATAGATATAGAATCCATAATAGATACGATTTTAAAAATTGGAGAGGTTCTTATTTTATGCCCAGATGTATCAGATATTGAACTCAACCCTCTTTTTGTATATCCTGAAGGGATAAAAGCAGTTGATGCACGGGTTATGTTAAAAATGAATATTTTGAATAATTAGAGAAATATTGATAATCTTATTTTTACGGCTGTTAATCTGCCACTGTTTTTACCTTTAACAGTAAGATTGTTATACTGCTTTTGGTTGTTTGCAATGAGGTAATGAAAAAGATGCCTCAATAAACTCTTGCCTATATACTAAACCCATACAAATACTTGATTTTAAATGGTTAAACTTTTATAATTTAATTAGTGTGAATAAGTAACAATACTTGTAAAGGAGAAAGTTTGATAAATAAAAAATACTTAAAAAAATTAATAAAAAAGAGTTTGGAGGAGGATATTAATTCAGGAGATATAACTTCAACTGCTCTCTTTGCGTCAGATTTTAATGTTACTGCCCGTCTTATTGTAAAAGAAGATGCTATATTGTGTGGGCTTGATGTTTTTAAAGAGGTTTTTTTACAATTATCTGAAAATTGTATCTTTAATTTCTATTTTAAGGACGGAGATTTTCTTACAAACAATACAGTTGTAGGAACTCTTACCTGTCCAGTAAAAACAATGTTGGCTGGTGAAAGGACAGGCTTGAATTTTCTGCAACATTTGTCAGGGGTTGCAACATTAACTCATAAATTTGTTAAAACAGCAGGTAAACTTGATGTTTACGATACAAGGAAAACCTTACCTCTTTTAAGAGAGTTGGAAAAATATGCTGTTAGAATTGGTGGGGGTAAAAACCATAGGTTTGGGCTTTATGATATGGTGTTGATAAAAGATAATCATATATATGCTGCTATACAAAATGAAGGTTTTAGCAATAGAATTGAGGCGATATCAGAGGTTGTTTTAAAAGCAAAAACTAAGGTTAAAGATAAGTATTTGATTGAAGTTGAAGTGGAAAATTTTTGTGAAGCTAAAAACGCGTTTGAAGCAGGTGCTAATATTATTATGTTTGATAACTCAAAAGTTTCAGAATTAGAAAGTTTTGTTGAATTTCTCGGAGATAATAGAAGAAGAATTATAATAGAATGGTCAGGTAATGTAACACTTGAAACAATTGATGGATTGAAAAATCTTCCTATTGATAGGGTTTCAATAGGGGCTTTAACCCATTCTTCCAAAGCATGTGATTTTTCTTTAAAGTTGGAGGGATAATATGTATATTGATACCCATTGTCATCTGGATTTTCCTGATTTTAATGAAGATAGAGAAATTCTTTTGAAAAATAGCAAGAAAGATAACCTTTACTCAATAATCAATGTAGGCACTAACCTTAGTTCAAGTGTCTATTCTGTAGAACTTGCTTCAAGATATGATCTTGTTAAGGCAGTGGTAGGAGTTCATCCATCAGAGGCGCAAGATTTTGAGCCATCTATTATGAAAGGAATATGTGAGCTTGCAAAAAATAATAAGGTTGTTGGTATAGGGGAAACAGGTCTGGACTATTACCGAGGTAAAAATTCTGCTGAAAAACAGAAAGAACTTCTGCGTAGACATATTCAGCTTGCAGGTATGCTCAATTTACCTCTTGTTGTTCACCAGAGAGATAGCAGAGATGAACTAATAGATATCTTTGAAAAGGAACAATTACCTTCCAAAGTTGTGTTCCATTGTTTTGGAGGAGATAAAATAATGGCAGAATATTGTTCTAAAAAAGGTTTTTATGTTTCTTTTACGGGTATAATTACTTTTAGAAAGGCAGACGATATAAGAGAGGTATGTTTAGAATACCCCATAGAAAGAATAATGGCTGAAACAGATTCACCTTTCCTTTCGCCTGTACCTTATAGAGGAAAGAGGAACGACCCTTCAAAGGTTAGATATGTGGTTGAAAAAATTGCAGAGATAAAAGGGGGGAATTTAAAAAGTTTAAGAGAAATGATATTGGTTAATTCAAAAAAGTTTTTTAATATTGTGTAATTATAACGGAGGTACTATATGAAAGCTTTATTGTTGCTCGGTGGTTTAGGAACAAGAATGAGACCTTTTACGTTTGAAACTCCAAAATCTCTTTTGCCTGTATGTAATATACCTCTTGTGTGGTACCAGTTTGCATTACTTAAAAAATACGGGATAGACGAGGTTGTTCTTGGTGTTGGATATAAACACTTGGATTTTAAAAAGGTTTTGTCGTTAGGAAAAAAAATGGGGTTAAAGGTAACTTTGTCTGTTGAAAATAAAACATTGGGAACAGGTGGAGGGATTAGGAATTCGTATAAATATTTCTCTAAAAAAGATGAACCAATCCTTGTTTTTAATGGGGATATACTTGCAGACTTTAATCTTCAAAAGATTATGGATTTCCATAAAGATAAAAAAGCGTCTGTTACAATTGGGCTTATAAAAGTTTCTAACCCTGCTTCTTATGGGCTTGTAATAACAGGAGAAGATATGGGTGTGAAAAGATTTATAGAAAAACCTTCTCAGCAAGAAGTTATCTCAGATACTGTTAATGCAGGTGTTTATATCTTTAATTCACCAGATATTATAAAGGAAATACCAGAAAATACTGAGATTTCTGTTGAAAAAGAGGTCTTCCCTCTCTGGATAGAACAGGAGAAACCTTTGTTTGGTTATACGCATTATGGTTATTGGTTAGATATTGGAACTATAGAAAGTTATAGAAAAGCAAATTTTGATATGTTGACTGGCAAGTTTAATCCTGAATGTAAACTTTGTGTTAACGGGTCTTCACAGAAGAATGTTCTTATTGAAGGTAAACTTGCTGTTGGTAAAAATGTTTATATAGGAGAAGGAACTGTAATAAGAGGCAATGTTGTGGTTGGAGATGAATCTTTTGTAGGTCCAAACTGTGTTTTACAGGATACAATTATTCTGGACAGTTCTGCAATAAAAAATAATTCTAATATAATAAATTCTGTTGTCGGAAAAGAAGTATATATGGGCGAATATACAAGATTGGAAAACAGCGTGCTTGCTGATAAAAGTCTTATCCATTCATATACTCAGATGGGAACAGTAAAGTAAGTATAATGTTAAAGGTTTCAATAAAAACTTACGGATGTAAAGTCAACCAGTACGAAAGCCAGTTGTTGAGAGAGAATATTGAAAATTGTGGGTATTTGGTGTCTGACTTTAACAGTAGCAACATTGTCCTTATAAACAGTTGTTGTGTGACTGAAAAAGCAGAATCTGAGTTGCGAAAGTTTGTTCAAAAAAGTGTAAATAAAGGTAAAAAGATTTGGCTTACTGGTTGTGCTGTGAAAAAGAGTAACCAGTTTATCTCTATGTCTGGAGTTGAGGTTTTTGATGATAAGGAAACCCTTTTAAATAGTAAACTGGCAGGTTTGAATATAATTACAAAATTTCATAATCGTACAAGGGCTTTTGTTAAGATAGAAGACGGATGTGAAAACTTTTGTGCATATTGTATTGTTCCTTATGTTAGGGGACCTGTTAGGAGTAGAAAGGAAGAAGATATTTTGTGTGAGGTTAAACATCTTGTTGATAATGGTTATAAAGAGATAGTTTTGACAGGAGTTGACCTTGGTGCTTACGGCAGAGATACAGGGAAAGAGTTAATAGGGTTACTTGAATCTCTCTCTCGTATAGAAGGGTTGGAAAGAATTAGAATTAGTTCATTGGAAGTTGTCTATTTAAATGATAAGGTTATAGAATATCTTTCTACGAATAGGTTGGTATGTACTCATTTGCATATTCCTTTGCAGAGTGGTTCTGATAATATATTGGCTCTAATGAGGAGAAGGTATACTTTTTCGGATTATATTGAAAGAGTTGCTCTTGCAAGGAAGAAAATAGATGGTGTTACTTTTACAACAGATGCAATGGTGGGTTTTCCAGGAGAAACAGAAGATGATTTTATCTCTACCTGTGAAACTATTGAAAAAATAGGATTCCTAAAGGTTCATATATTTAGGTATTCCAAAAGAAGAGAGACCCTTGCATATAGATTGGAAAACCATATCTCTGAGTCGGTTAAAAGAGAGAGAGAAAAGGCATTGTGTGAATTGTCTGAAAAAATAAGTAACAGAACAAAGGAAAGGTTTATTGGTAGTTTTCTGGATGTTCTTGTTGAAAAGAAGAAGGGTGAGAATGTTTTTGGGTATTCTTCAAACTATATTCCTGTTTTTTTTAGTGAAAAGAGAATTGCTAATAATAGAGTGGTTACAGTTAAGGCAGAAAGACTTATTGATGGGAAACTGTTTTGTGTAAAGGTTTAATAAAAACATTTAACAGAATAGTTGCTCTGCAAAAAAGCAGCAGGGTAAAAGGAGGCGTTAAATGGCTATTATAAAGGCTATTGTTGGCGGTCTTCTTATTGTATCAGGTGCTCTTTTGACTTTTAGACTTAAATTGAACCATACTAAAGAAAGCGTATCTGATATACTGGCAATCTTAGGCATTATTCTTATGGTTGTTGGTGTTGTTCTGCTAATTTCGCCGTTGTTACAATAACAGGATAATGTGGGGCGGATGCCTTGCCTTTAAGGGTTTGCTGGTAGTTTTTGTGAAAGAAAGAAGAGAATCGGAGGAATAACAGAAAATAGGAGGGAAATTATGAAAGAAGGTCTGTTCACTTTTGTAATAACTTTTTTTTCAGGATGGGGTTGGCAATCTCTTGGAAAAGTGGCTAATCCTGCATCTGGAGAAATTGAACGTAATCTTGATTTGGCTAAACATACAATAGATATTTTGGAAATGCTAAGGGAAAAGACTGAAGGAAATATAACAGAAGAGGAAAAAACTTTTTTGAATGGAGTTATAGCAGAACTTCAAATCAATTATGTTGACGAAGTAAAAAAAGCAGATAAGAAGGATGATGTAAAAGATAATGAATCAAGTTCTAAAGAAGAGACTAAAGAATCTTAAAGATATACCGGGCGTATATCTTATGAAAGACCAGCAAGGTGAGATAATATATGTGGGTAAAGCGTCTTCTTTAAAGAGTAGAGTAAGTTCTTATTTTTACGGAAAGAAAGCAGACTCAAAAACTTTTATTCTTTCTTTAAATATAAAAGATTTTGAGGTTATACCGGTAGCCTCTGAAGCAGAAGCACTGATTCTTGAAAACCAACTTATAAAAAAGTATCAGCCGAAATATAATGTTGACCTTAAAGATGGCAAAAGTTACCCTCTCGTAAAACTTTCAGCAGGAGATTATCCTTCTATTTCAGTTGTTAGGGAGATAGAAAGAGATGATAAATCGGTATATTATGGTCCTTTTACTGATGCAAAACTCTTAAGAGAGATAGTTCGGTTTATAAGAATATATTATCCTATAAGAAATTGTAATAAAGATATAGAAAAATCTTCCTCAAAGGTTTGTACTCAATACCATATAAAAAAATGTTCTGGCCCTTGTGAGAGGAAAATATCAAAAGATGAGTATAGCTGGCTTATCTTAGGGATAAAAGCTTTCTTTGAAGGCGATTATAAGAATTTTGAGAACCTTTTAAAAAAATGGCTTGATGATGCGGTTGGTAGGCTCGATTTTGAAGAGGCAAACGAGATAAAAAAACGACTTTTTCTTCTTGATAGGATGAAAAGCAAGTTTCCTCTTAGAAGTGAAAAAGAACTTTTATCTTATGGAGAAACCAATGTTCTTGAAAAACTTACAAAGACTTTGAATTTAAAAAAAATTCCTTATATTATTGAAGGGTTTGATGTTTCAAATATAACAGGAACATTTGCAACTGCTGCAAAAGTAGTGTTTAAGGGAGGGTTTTCTGACAAGTCAGGGTATAGAAAATATAAGCTCTGTTTTAATAAAAATATTGACGATTATAGAATGATAGAAGAGGTTTTGGAACGAAGATTTTTGTCCGAAAAGGATATACAGGTACCAGATTTAATTTTAATAGATGGTGGCAAGGGTCATCTTAATGTAGCTACACAAGTTTTAAGAAAACTTAAATTAGAGATACCTATTATATCTTTGGCAGAAGAGAATGAAAATATATATACTCAATTAAATAAAGAACCAATAATATTACCTGACGATTCTCCTGAAAGGCACCTGTTAGAGCGAGTTAGAAATGAGGCACACAGGTTTGCTTTATCTTACCATAGAAGATTGAGGGTAAAGAATGTAAAAGTTTTTTTTCTTGACGATATTTCTGGTATAGGAGAAACCAGAAAGGAGAGAATCAAACAAGCCTTCCCTGATATAACTTCTCTGGTAAAGACTGATTTAGATAAACTTAAAGAGATTGGAATACCAAGTATTGCTGCTGAAGAAATTATTAGGAGAGCAAAGAAGTTTTGGGGATAAAATTACAAGAAAGGAAAAGATAAATGCCTAAATTTTTTGATGAAGCCCGTATATGGATAAAATCTGGTACTGGAGGCGACGGTTGTATTGCTTTTAGAAGAGAAAAAAATGTTCCTAAAGGTGGTCCCGCAGGTGGTGATGGAGGGAACGGGGGGAGTATTATATTTGTTGCTGATAAAAATGTGAGGACCCTTATAGATTTTCATTTTAGACAACATTATACAGCTGAAGATGGAAGGAATGGAAGTGGTTTTAACCGTGCTGGTAAAGATGGAGAAGACCTAAAAGTAAAGGTTCCGTGCGGTACTGTTGTCTCGGAGATTCTGGATACTGAGGAAAAGTTTTTGATAGATATACTTGAAGATAAAGAGGAGTTTGTTGTGGCTGAGGGTGGAAGAGGAGGGTTGGGGAATAGTCGTTTTAAATCCTCTATTAATCAGGCGCCACGTAAAGCTACAAAAGGGCAAGAAGGAGAAAGTAAATATTTAAAACTTGAATTAAAACTTATTGCAGAGGTTGGTATTATAGGGTACCCTAATAGTGGTAAATCTACCCTAATATCTAAAATAACAAAAGCAAAACCAAAGATAGCGTCTTACCCTTTTACTACTCTGGTGCCAAATCTTGGAGTTGTTGATATGGGGGATTCAAGAAGTTTTATTGTAGCTGATATTCCAGGATTGATTGAAGGTGCATCTTCAGGGAAAGGGTTAGGATATAAATTTCTTAAACATATAGAGAGAACAAAAATTCTTATTCATTTGGTAGATTTGTCTCTTCCTGACCCGATTTCTAATTATAATAACATAAGAGAAGAACTTGTAAGATATGGACAAGGTTTATCTGACCTTCCAGAGATTGTTGTGGGAAATAAGATTGATTTAGAAATCCCAAAAGATAGACTGGAAGCATTTAAAAGCAATTTTAATGAGTGTTACTTGATTTCTGCTATAACAGGAGAAGATATAAAAAATTTAATAGAAGCTGTATGGAGGAAAATAGATGAGTCTTGAAGTTGATATGCTTAAAGATAAAAGTTTGCAACTGGCTGAACAATGGGAAGTTTTGAAGAATAAGTTTAATATTCAAGGATGGAAGAATGAGTTTGTTATGCTTGATGAGGAGATGAAGAAAAAAGGGTTTTGGAATGTTAAAGAGGATAGAGATAAGATGGATAGGTG
>JALNXB010000060.1 GCA_023230585.1 bacterium | reverse complement strand
TTATATGCCATTTTCCTCCTTTGTATAGTTATAATTATAACTTGTTTTAAGGGAAATGTCAAGACTTTAATTAAATAAAAATATTGATTATAAAAGGATTTCAAGATTCATGGTTATAAAAACTACGGGAAATTAGGTTAACAGCCCCCCATTCCGTCTTTGCGAGCCGTTTTTTGGCGTGGCAATCTCGCCGAAGGCGGAAAAGGAAATGGGGAATAAACAATAGTGTATAGGATAAAGACGAGGATTACCACGTTATTAGAAAGTATTCCTCGCAATGACAAGCAACAACGGAAAAGAAAAAGCAAAAAACATAAAAGAACCCCTCACCTTGCATCCTCTCCCTCAAGGGGAGAGGCAAATAAGGAAAAGATAAGGCAAGGTTACTTAAACAAGTTCAGGATGGCAAAATTGGGCGTTTAGTAGACTTGAATTTCTGCCATATTAATTGTAACCATATCTTTTATTTTTGTGTCATACCTTTATATTATAAAAGACTTTTTTGTAAAAGGTAAACTAATATGATAGAATTTTATTAAAATTTTAACTATTACTTTTTTGTATAAAAAATAGGAGATAGAAAATGGCTAAACTTGCTCTTAACGGAGGAGAAAAAGCAGTTAAAGATACTTCAAAAGTAAAGTTACCTGTGGTAAGCGAAAAAGGTATAGCAGCAGTTGTTGATTTAATGAGAAAAGGCGAAACTTCCATTTCTGCAAGCGTAGGCGAGTTTGAAAAAGAGTTTGCTCAATATATTGGAGTTAAGTATGCGTTGGCTTCTAACAGTGGAACTTCTTCACTTCATCAATCTCTTTTTGCTGTGGGAGTTTCAGCAGGAGACGAAGTTTTAGTACCTTCATTTACTTTTACCACAAGCGTTTCTACAATACTTGCAGCAAGAGGAATCCCTGTATTTTGTGATGTTGAACTTGACACCCATTGCATAGACCCAAACGATATTGAGAAAAAGATTACCTCACATACTAAAGCTATTATGGTTGTACACGTATGGGGAAACCCGTGTAATATGGAAAAGATAATGGCTATAGCAAAAAAACATAACCTTGCTGTTATCGAAGACTGTTCTCACGCCCACGGGGCAACCTGGCACGGTAAAAAAATTGGTTCTATTGGTGATGTTGCTGGTTTTAGTTTGCAGGGCGGTAAGTTGATGCCAGCAGGGGAAGGTGGCGCTTTTGCTACAAATAATATTGATTTCTATGAAAGGGCTATAATTTGTGGCGGTGGAGATAAGATGTCTTTAATTAGAGAAGAATCGAGGGCAAAAAAAGCTGTGTTGGCTCTTGGGTTTAAACATAGGCCTCACCCTCTTGGAATAGCCATAGCAAGAGAACACCTCAAAGAACTTGATGCCCTTAATGAAATTCGAGATAAGAACGGTAAATATTTTGATGATGCGTTAGCAGATATACCTTGCGTAAAACCTCAAAAGGTCTTATCTGATTGCAGAAGAGTTTATGCCTACCATTTTGGAAGTTATGACTCAAACCTTCTTGAAGGAATATCCAGAGAAGTCTTTTTAAGAGCCCTTGCAGCTGAAGGTGTTAGTTGTGGGCGCATTGGATACGGCAAACTTCACGAAGCACCTTTCTTTGAAGAAGACAGTATCTATTACCACGAATGTTGTCTTGGCAGGTGCCCACATAGCAGACGTCCTGAAGAGTTTGAAAAACCAGATTTGCCTAACACTCTAAAATTAAGAGAAATGGCATTTATGATGGCTCCAAGGTTTGAGACCGATTATAAGGTTCAACTTGAACAGTACATTGATGCCTACCATAAGGTTGCCTCTGCTGTAGATGAATTGAAGAAATACGAAAAAGATAATACAGAAAAACTGGGACCTGTTGATACAAGTAGAAAGAGTGTCAACCCTGTATAAGGGTACAGTTTCCCTAAATTATAATACCTGTGGAGCATTAAACTACATCAGATATATTTGAAATCTCTGTGATGTAAAAATTTGAGTTAGGTAAAAGGAAAGGTTTTTGTATTGTGAAATCAAAAATAAAAATGCAACTTTTTATTCCTCAAATTACCAATAGAGTATATCTTTTTTTCCGTCGGCGTACATAACACGCCACTGTTTTGCTTGCGAAGAAGAGGTATGCCGTTTGGTTGCTTCAATAAACCTGTCAGGTGTTGCTGCCTCAACATGCCCGTCAACAAAAAGCATATTCATTAAATTGGCGTGTCTGAAATGAGCATGGTCGTCCCTGCTTAACGAATAATATTGATGGTCCAACCTTGAGGAACTCGTATTTATATCATAAGCTTCAGCAACTATCCATAAATCTTCCTGAAACTGAAGGTTTTTAATATAAAGAAAACTGGTGTCGTAATATGCCATACTATCATATCTTCGAGCATAAGTAGCCCTGTATTTATTCTTATCAAGTTGGTAAGGTTTAGCAGACGGACAGACCACCAATTCAGGGTTGATATATGACCTTAAATCACCTTCATAATAATACGCAGGAGCTTGAAATGCAGTATACAAACGCAGAGGCATATAGCCATCAAAATCATTTGCGTATAAGTGCAAGCCAATACCTATCTGTTTTAAGTTGTTCATACATACAGAGGCTTTCGCCCTTGCCCTTGCTTTTGACAGAGCCGGTAGCAACATCGCCGCAAGTATAGCTATTATGGCTATCACAACAAGAAGTTCTATCAAAGTAAAGCCTGTATTTTTTCTTTCTCTCATTTTACCTCCAAATTTTTATATCAATATTCTTGGTATAGGTCTCTTAACGTGTAGTCATTGCCAGTTTTACAATTTGGGAAAGGTTCTTGTGGCAAAGTTCTGTAAGAAGTAGAACTTGACGGGATAGTATCTACCCATCTGACGTTCCCTCCAACGTATAACACGTTTACTCCGTGAAGACTGTGGTTAAAGTAATAGTAAAGTCTCAAATGTGGCCAAGCATAAGTAGAATTATGCGCTTTTGTGTCTGCCATTATTGCAGTATCTGGATGTGTCTGTAGATTTAATCCGTACGCGTATGCATAAGAACAACTACCTTTGTACCTGTCTGGGTAAGCACTATGAGATTGACCACGGCTATCCCAAGGACTAACAAGCATACCTGGTATAGCGGTATTTGGTTCAGCCATTGAGCTCGGACATACAAAAAGTTTGGTGTCTGTGATATACGGTGGGGTCTCCAGTTCTGGACTTGGTTCATCTTCAGAGTTGACAGGGTCGGTCTGTCCTGTAAGCAGAGCAAGAGACCTGTTTGTTTTGGAACGCACATTTTGCCCTGTTCTTTCTTCAAGTATGGGGAACCATCCTCCCCAATCCTGTGCATAAATATGTAAAGCCAATCCAAGTTGTTTAAGGTTGGTTATGCAGACTGCTCTATTTGCCCTTTCTTTTGCTTTTGCAAGGGCAGGTAGAAGCATTGCGGCGAGTATTGCTATTATGGCTATAACCACGAGAAGTTCAATGAGAGTAAAGCCTTTCTTTTTCATTTTTTCACCTCCTAGTAACCCATTTATGAATGTTTTTCAAGGAAGTCTTCTCTGTTTTAAAGTCATAAAGAGCCTGTTTTTTTATAAAGTTATCCTTAGTTCTATTCTACTCTCCTGCTTTTCATTTTGTCAAATATTTTGCAATTATATTGAATAAACCTTACCTGTTTATATGTAAATATTCAGTAAACCATCCCCATACTCTCCCCATTCCTTTCCGCTTTTGGCGATTTTATCCCGAGTATGCCCGAGGGAGAGATGAAATCCACTCAAATTTTTCCTCTCCTCTGGGGGAGAGGATATAAGGTGAGGGGGTTATTTGCTTTAAGTCTTTTACTTTATCATTACATCCCAGTAACGGGCTTTCTTATCTTGCCCGTCTGGTCCTGATACTTCCAGAAGAACAACATAAGTTGTACCGGGTTTTGCGTATGTATGTATTGGGTTCTGTTCAGTAGAGGTTGTACCGTCTCCAAAATACCATTTCCAAGAAGTAATGTTTCCGTAAGAACGGTCAAGGAAAGCTACTTTACGGTTCGCCATATCCACTACTTTAAAGGTCCAATCGGCTTCAACTGGTTTACGGAACTGTTTTTCCAGAGGCATCAATTTAAAAGGAAGAGCGTCGGAGGCTTGGCACCAAGGTTGAGGTCTTTCTCCTGAATGCCCAACCTGTGTTAAAGAGTAGAATGCGTCATACCCTTTAACTTTTTCACCTTTGAAATCAAGTACCATCCAGGTAAGACCTATTGTTTTATTTTCTTCAAATTTTGATTCAATACTATATTCTGGTCCGTCGTAGGAAGCGTGGTCAAATACTGTTATGTAAAATTCAAAAATTAGTTTTCCCGGTTCCCCATGTTTAAAATCGTAAGAGTATGCGTAATTTGCGTAAGGGAACTCTTTTATCCAAGGTTGGCAACCCCACACAATAGTCCATTCACCATCAACAGGCGGTGTGAATATGTGATAATTTTGAGCCCTGCTACCGGCATTGTTCATATAAGATTCTACTCTGTTTGGGATTAGCGGGTTTGAAATCAAGTTTCCTCCAGCTCTTGCACCATCAACTACTATCTCGAGTAAATCGTTCATATACCCTTTTGCTGTTCTTGAGTCCACCCTACCAAAATCCCAATAACTATCGTAGGCTTCATATTTGAAATAGAGTCTATTTAACCCTTTTACCCAACCGACAGTCATATTCATATCAAAAACTTTTGGGTCGTTAGGTTTACCTTTAATAATATCTTTTATATGTTCCATTCCATAAGTATATTCAGGTGGCACTATATCCCAGTCATCTGTTTTTCCATCAATACGAGGGATCTGGTTACGAGGGAACTGAAATATTTTGAATTCACGGGTATCTTTTTCTCCAACCATTTTATTCTCCTTTTGTGCAAAAGATGGTAAGTTTACAACAAAAAAAAGAGTTACTAAAATCTTAATAAATTTTTTATACATTCCACCCTCCTTTTACTGTTTACGCTTCTGTTTATTGATTATACTCACATTCCTCGTAAGAGATAATGTTAATGATTCCCTGCTATTTACTTGTTTTATTGAACCACTATTTTAAAAAATTGTCAAAAAGCGTTAGTTTGTTTAAGAGTGTTGTTAGGGATATTCAATAATTGTTGGAGTGTAACTATGTGAAAAACGCTTTTTTAAAAGAAGAGTTAAACCAGTTATGGTGGGATTTGAATAAAAAACAAAAACCTCCCCATTTCTGAGGAGGTTTTTATTTATTGTTATTTTTACATCAAATTAAAATCTTGACCGTCCACCGCCTCTTCCACTTCCAAAATCTCTACCTCCGCCTGAAAATCTTCTTTCTCCTCTTTCGCGAGGTGGTTTGGCTTTATTAACTGTCAATTTACGTCCACCGAGTTCAAAACCGTGAAGAATTTCTACAGCTTTCTGGATGGTTTCGTCAGAATCAACTTCAACAAACCCGAATCCTTTGGATTTTCCTGTAAATTTGTCAAGAATAAGGGTCACTGTTTTAGTCTCGATGCCTTTATCAGTAAAAAGTTCCTTTATCTCTTCTTCTGTTGTACCGTAATCCAAATTACCTACATAAATCTTATATTCCTGTGCCATTCTTTACTTCTCCCTTTTACTTTTCCTTTATTGGAAAGTCATTTTTTATCTAACTTCTATCAAATTGAACTGTTTTACTGAAGTGTCCCCTTATCCGCCTCCTTTTTTTAGCCTATGTAAAATATATGTATTAAAAAATATTAAATAACGTTCACAGGCTCGGTCTTAAAACCTTTCAAAAGTTTAACTGTTAGCAATTATATATTGAGTAACTTTTTTTGTCAAATAAATAAAATTGACATAAACCCAAAAAATTGCTTAAATTAAATAATCTTTTAAAAGTAAAAAAAGTAAAAAGATAATAAGGTATTATGGATAAAAAAGAAGTAAAGAATAAGTATGAGGGTTGCCACAGGAATATAAGACCTTTTAACCTACGTCAATGCCTCAACAGACATACCTTAGTGTCCCGAGTGTGTGGGAAAATATACAAATTTTACTAACGTTAAACACAACAAGGAGAAACGTAATGCGTATGGTTTTCAGGTTCTTTTATATAATTTATATGTTTATTTTTAGTAAATGTCTTTATAGTTTAACTTGGAACGTATCACGCCCATATTCAGACGATAAGAGAGAAATTTTGTTACCATCTTTTTCAAGAGTTAGACAAGATTTAATTTTTAAAAAGGGAGATGAAATTGAGATATTCTTCTTCCCTCAAAAAAGACCTATGAAAGTTGAATGGGAGTTGACTTATAATATGGTTAACAAATCTTTTTTAAAAGGCACAGGTGAAACCTGTCTTGATAGAAGCGTACGGGTTGTTGTTCCTTCAGAAAAACTGTTGCCTGGCTTTTTTGATTTAAAGGTAAAAGTTTATGTTACAGAACAGGAACACGTAGAAGGACTATCTACTTTTGGTTATAGGGTAGAAGATATGGAGTTTACAGAAAATATGCCTAAGGATTTTGAGAGTTTTTGGGAAGAAGCAAAAGATAAGGTAAAAAATGAATCTCTTAATATTATAGAAGAGTTTGAATGTGAAATGGACGACGCCCAAATTTCTAAATATAATTTAGAAGAAGCAAGCCGACCGGAAGATTACGACCCTGAAGGTAAAAAATATAATAAAATTAGAGCATATAAAATAAGTTTTACCGCCGGCGGTCAACGTTTTTATGGTCGTTTGAGTGTTCCTATAGGTGAGGGACCTTTCCCTGGACTCCTTGTTGTTCCTGGAGCAGGAATAGGCAAAGTTCCTATACCAGCAGAACAGGCAAGACACGGATTTGTAACCTTGATGTTACAGATCCATCCTAATTTAGAACTTAACCATAAAAGTGGTATAAAAATTCCAGAATATTTAAAGTATATAGTAAGAGACTATCCTAACGAAATAAAAGATGAATATCTTTACAATGTTTTTTTAGGTTGCATTGGTGCTGTTAACTACCTAAAACAGAGAAAAGATGTTGACCCTAAAAAAATTGCTGTTGCAGGTCAATCTCAGGGCGGAATGCTGTCTTTAATAACAGCTGCTCTTTCTAAAGATGTTACCGCCGTTGTTAGCACTCTTACTGCTTTTGGCTACTGGCCTTTTAGGGAATATGTTAAAAGAGTAAACAGAACAGAAACTTCTGGATGGCCTAAAATAGTTAAACCACCTTTCTCTGTTTATGATAAAAGAATAAAATATTTAAGTTATTACGATACAATGAATTTTGCTAAATATGTAAAATGTCCTGTTATGATTCTTGCTTGTTTATGCGACAGAGTTACCCCTGTTACAACGGCTTATTGTGTACATAAAAACATAGCAGGTTCAAGTAAAATATATTTTAGCCCTAACACAAACCACGATTTTATTATATCTTTTGAAAAACTTGCGTGGCGATGGCTTCAAGAAATGTTTGACTAAAAATTATGGAGGTAATTTTATGGATATAAAGAATTTATTGGAATTGCTAAATAATGCTTCTTTAGATTGTGAGAGAGCAATAGAAAAAGGTTTTGGACCTAAATTGAATATGTTGACCATCAAAGAACAGATAGATACTGCTATAAAACTTGTTGATACGTCAGGTGGTTCACAAGACACACCTGTTGTAGAGAGTGTTAGTGGGGTAGAAGAAAACAAGGAAGAATCTTTGATGGATAAAATAGAAGCAGAGTTAGCCAAACCGTCTACAGAAGAAGATGTAACCGAAGCATCTGCAAAAGAAGAAGAACCGATTGATGCAAAAGAGGCTCTAAAAGATATGTCTAATGGAATAAGTTTGTATTCTGCAGATTCTGCAGAGAACAAAAGCGAAACACCAGAAGATGCAACCCCAAAAGAGAGTATAAAACTTAACCAAGAAACCCCAAAAGAAGAAAATACAGAAGAGAATAAGAAACTTCCTTTACAGCAGACAAACACAGTTCAGCCGTTAAAGTCGAGTAGTTCTATTCCAAGTATGCCTAAAAAAGAAGAATAATTGGGGTGTAAAAGTAGAAAAAAGCCAATAATCTCGTTAAAAATCGAGGTAAAGGAGAAAAATGATAGATATACATACTCATATAATTACTTTATGGGGAGGAAGGGTCGGTGGAAGAGGTATGGAAGTAATTACAGAAAAAGAACTATTTAACGCTATGGATTATAGAGGGGTTGACAGGTTTGTTATTCTACCTGCTGGGGTTAGCCCCGAAGTTCCATGTTTTTATACCGGTCCTAACGATATACTTAAAGTTTACAAGAAACATCCTGATAGGGTTATACCTTTTTGTGATGTTGACCCTCGCTCTGTGGCTAATTCGCCTGATTCTGATTTTTCCTGGATTTTGAACTACTATAAAGAGGCAGGATGTAAAGGATTGGGCGAAATGACAGCAAACCTATATTTTGACGACCCAAGATGTCTTAATCTGTATAGACAAGCAGGGAAATTTGAATTGCCTATACTTTTTCATTTATACGATAGGATTGGCGGTAGTTATGGGTTAGCAGACGACAAAGGTTTACCTAGATTAGAGAAAGCATTGAAAGAGTGCCCTGATACTGTTTTTATTGGGCACGCTATGGCTTTCTGGTCAGAGATAAGTGCTGATGTGCCTGAGAAGGAAAGAGGTGGATACCCTAAAGGTAAAGTCAAAACTCCGGGAAAACTCCAAAAACTCTTAAAAAAATATCCCAATTTATATGGAGACCTTTCTGCTGGAAGCGGGTTAAATGCACTTACAAGAGATGAAGAGTATGGTTACAAGTTTCTTGAAGAGTTTCAAGATAAACTTATGTTTGGCACAGATATTTCTTCAAACATAAAGGTAGTCCCACATATAGAATATTTTAAAAAGGTTAAAGCAGAGAAAAAAATATCGAAGGTAGCTTACGATAAAATAACAGAAAAGAACGCAATTAAGGTTTTGAAACTGAAATAAATGAAAAAAGGAACTGCCACTATTTTTAGTGGCAGTTCCTTATATTTGACATTAAACTTAAATTTAAATCTCTTCTATTAGAGTTTTTAAATAAGCAATATCTTCTCTTGCAAACCACTCTCTGTCGCCTGGTCTTGGGGCTTCAATACAAAGAAGACCTTTATAGTTATATTTTTTAAGGGCTTTAAGGTAATCTCTGTGGTTGATAGCGCCGTCAGCCAACCCAGTTGCAACTCTACCAAACGGAAGTTTATAAGAATTTTTCAAATGTACATAGTACAGTTTCTCAGACACTATTGAAATAGAATCTTCAATGGTAATAGTATCTTCAAGATATACTATATTTCCATAATCAAGATTTGCTCCAACTGCAGGGTCGTTAAGCATATCTAACAACCTCATAGTAGATTCTGGCAGGTCGTGAAGGTAGCCCATATGAATCTCAAGAGCAAATTTAAATCCTACTTCTGTTGCAATTTTTGCACACAACTTTAAATCTTCTACTCCCTTTTTCCAATCATCGCTTGATGCTACTGCTGAACCGCCGGGTATCCGTCCAACTGCCATATTGCAAACCGTCAAGTTAAACTTTTCGTTTGCAATCTTATAAAATTTCATCGCTTCTTCAAAATCTGTTACAGAAGGTCCTCCAAAAAGAACTTTTTTTAACCCAGAAGATTTTACAGCACTCTCTATGGCATCTAAATATTCTTCGGAAGACATAGTTGGGTGGGTTCCTCTAAATTCTATCCCATCATATCCCCATTCAACAGCTTTGTGGCACATCTCAGGTATCGTCTGCCCCTGCTCGCAGTAGTTTACATGCATAATTATAGGCCATTTCATTGGATTATCCTCCTTATTTATGGCTGGTTAATAAATATTTTGTCTTGTGTAATAGGTTACTCTCTAAAATTTTATTTGTCAAACAGTCGAACTAAGATATAATAAATTGTATAAAAATAGATTGTTATGGAGGTAGTTTTCAATTTTACTTTTCCTCCGTTCCTTCTTTGCCCTCTACCCTTGAGGGAGAGGGATCAAGGGTGAGGGGGTCTTTGTGCAGACTAAAAGCAAACGAGTAGCAGAGCGACAAAAGATGAGGTTACCCCTGTATGTCATTCCGGACTTGATCCGGAATCTCGATTTTGCTACTTCTGTTACGTGAGTTAGGTTAAAGATCCTGAAACAAGTTCAGGATAACAAAATTGGGCGTTTGGGCATAAAATGGGCGAGTAGTAGGTACCACAGCCCCCCTATTCCGTCTTTGCGAGCCGATTTTTGGCGTGGCAATCTCGCCGTAGGCGGAAAAGGAAATGGGGGAAAAAAGTATGTGATGTCTACTCACTCTGGTACTACGGCGCATACACCTTCTACGCCACAATCGGGCACTCTGAGAACTCACCCTTCTGCGCAAAGAGCGTCTCCGAAGGGCTTAACAGGCTCAGAGTATAAGAACAAAAGG
>JALNXB010000059.1 GCA_023230585.1 bacterium | reverse complement strand
GAGTACCGCAATCTTCTTCCGTAACAATTAAGGCGTGGGCTACATCAATAAGACGTCTGCTAAGATAACCAGCATCTGAAGTCTTCAATGCAGTATCAACAAGCCCTTTTCTTCCACCGTGTATAGCATTATAATATTCTAACAAATCAAGCCCAACCCTAAAATTAGACTTAACTGGAGTTTCAAGAATTTCTCTCACATCCTGCTTTTTTCTTTGGTGTTCACTAACAGGTTTAATCATTAACCCTCTCATTCCCATCAACTGATTTGCCTGAGAACGATTACCTCTTGCACCAGAAGAAACCATTAGATATATTGGGTTAATGTAAAAATTATCTTTTCCACCAGTTTGAGCTATTGTATCCATAACAGCCCGACCTATTCTATTGGTTGCAGTCGTCCAGATATCAATTATCTTATTATATCTTTCACCATCAGAAATAATTCCTCTTTTATGATTTCTCTCAACCGTATCCTTCTCTTTTTCTGCCGCTTCAACTATTTTTTGTTTCTCCTCGGGAATCCTTAGGTCATCTATACCTATTGTAACTCCACCTTTGGTCGCAAATTTAAATCCAACATCTTTAGCAGAATCAAGAAAATCAACGGTCTTTTCATATCCGCATTTATCAAAAATTTCTTCGGTTATAGATTCAAGCATAGGACTTTCAAACTTTTCATTCTTAAATTCTACCTCTTCTGGAATAAGATTGTTAAATATTATTCTACCAACAGTTGTAACAAATTCTACGCCCTGTTTATCCCTAACTTTAATTGGTCTATGTAAGGAAAAAGCGCCAAATTCATAAAGGTAGATTGCCTCTTCAAAAGAAGATATAGCAGAATTAATTTTTTTACCATCAATAATTGTTTCAAGTTCAAACGGTTCTTCCTCACTCTGGAAGGTTAGATAGGTGCATCCAACAACTATATCTCTTGTAGGGGTAGCAATTGGCTTCCCGCTGGCAGGAGAAAAGATGTGTGTATTTGCTTGCATTAAAAGTTTTGATTCAATACAAGCTTCAGGTGTTAACGGAAGATGCACACTCATTGTATCACCGTCAAAATCAGCGTTAAATGCAGGGCAAACAAGAGGGTGAATAGTTATAACATTACCCTCAATAAGTTTAGGTTCAAATGCCTGTATACTCAACCTATGTAATGTAGGTTGCCTATTTAATAACACTGGATGTTTTTTACTAACTCTTTCAAGAATTTCCCATACCTCAGGTAAGTTTTCTCTTATAGCTCTTTTTGCACTGCCAAGTGTATGGAAATACTCTTTTTTTCTCAGTTCTCGTAGGACAAAAGGTCCAAACAACTCAAGCGCCATCTCTTTAGGTAGACCGCATTGGTTAAGTTTTAGTTCAGGACCAACAACAATAACTGCTCTACCGGAATAGTCGACCCGCTTTCCAAGTAGATTCTGTCTAAACCGACCTTGTTTTCCACGCAGAGCATCAGTTAAAGATTTAAGAGGTCTTTTGCCTTTACCTAATACTGCCATACCATGTTTGCCATTATCTAAAAGAGCGTCAACAGATTCCTGTAACATCCTTTTTTCATTTCTTACAATTATATCAGGAGCCTGTAATTGCATAAGTTTTTTTAAACGATTATTTCTATTTATTACTCTCTGATAAAGGTCATTAAGGTCAGACGCTACAAACCTGCCACCATCTAAAGGCAATAAAGGCCTTAAATCAGGAGGCGTAACCATCAATGTTTTTGTTATAAGGAACTCTGGTTTAATCTTGGTTTTAATAAGCCCTTCCACCATTCTTAATTTTCTTATTAAATTTCTTCTTGTAGCATAATCTTTTCTCTTTTTACTTCCCAACTGTTCCTTTATTTCTTCTTCCATTTTTGTTAAATCTAATTTTTCAAGCAACTGCTGTATTGCCTCAGCGCCAATACCAACCTTAAATTTATTACCATATTTATCTAAGTTTTGGTAATACTCATCCTCTATCATAATATGTTTTTCTTCTAAAGGAGTATTTCCAGGGTCTAAAACAATATAACCTTCATAGTAACAGACCTTCTCAAGGTCAGACATAGACATATCCAACAACAAACCCATCCAATTATGGATACTCTTTAATAACCATATATATGATACAGGAGTTGCCAGTTCAATATGCCCCATACGCTCCCTGCGAACTTTTGAAGTAGTCACTTCAACTTCACATCTATCACAAACAATTCCTTTATATCTTAGTTTCTTATATTTACCGCAAGAACATTCATAATTTTTAGCTGGACCAAAAATCCTCTCACAAAAGAGCCCATCCCTTTCAGGTTTAAAAGTTCTATAATTGAGAGTTTCTGCTTTTTTTACTTCTCCATGAGATAATTCTTTCATACCTTCTGGAGAGATAATTCTTATAAAAGCAAATTCTTTATTCTTTTTCCCAACTCTCATACCATCAACTTTTAAGTCTAAACCTATCCCTTGTAACTCTTTTCTTAAAACATTAAAAGATTCAGGAATATTGTTTCCACGATAGTCTTGCCCTTTAGCAATACTTTCATACATAAGTTTTCGGCCTTCAGTGTCATCGCTCTTAACTGTAAGCATCTCTTTAAGGGTATGTGCAGCTCCGTACCCTTCTAAAGCCCATACCTCCATCTCACCAAACCTCTGACCACCAAACTGTGCCCTTCCACCAAGAGGTTGTTGGGTTATAAGAGAATATGCACCGGTACTTCTTGTATGCACTTTTTCATCAGCAAGGTGTTTAAGTTTCATCATATACATATATCCAACTGTCACCTTTTGATTAAAAGGTTCACCTGTCTGTCCATCATAAAGAATATCTTTTCCATCCCTTGCCAATCCAGCTTCCTCTAAAAGATTTTTTATTTCTAACTCTTTTATACTATCAAAAACTGGGGTCTCCAAACTATAACCGAGAGCTTTAAGCGCTCTACCAAGATGAATTTCTAAAACCTGTCCGATATTCATTCTTGAGGGCACCCCAAGAGGGTTCAGAACAATATCTACTGGCGTACCATCTTTCAAAAATGGCATATCTTCTTCAGGTAAAACTTTAGACACTACTCCCTTGTTACCGTGCCTTCCACTCATTTTATCGCCAACAGAGATTTTTTTCTTAACAGCTATTTCTACCACAATCTTACATAATGTATCAGCATCAAATTCATACCCTTTTCTGATTTTTACTTTTTCATTCTTTAACTGATTCTTAATTTTATATAGTTCATCTTCACCTATCTTAACTATCTTAGCAACATCGTTTCTATTTTTTTCGGGTACTTTATCTATTAACTTGCTCCAAGATTCTGGATTATTGAACCTACCTGCAAGATTAATCTTTTTAGATGAGAGATACTCTACAAGTTTCTCTCCAATAATTTTTTTAATAGCACTCTCTTTCTTACTATAATTTACTTCAAGTTCTTTTATAGTTGCATTATTTTCTTTTTCTTGTGCAGGATCTTTACGAAAATATTTTCTTACATTAACAACAGTCCCTCTTGTTCCGGGTGGAACTTTTAAAGAGGTATTCTGAACATCTTTAGCTTTTTCTCCAAATATAACCCTCAAAAGTTTTTCTTCTGGAGTAATATCAGATTCACCTCTCGGCGTAACTTTACCAACAAGTATGTCGTCTGCCTCAACATCTGCCCCAATCCGTATTATCCCTGACTTGTCAAGGTTTTTCAACCTTTCTTCAGGCGTATTAGGTAAGTCGCTAGTTATCTCTTCTACACCGAGTTCTGTGTCTACAGCTTTTACTTCAAACTCTTTTATATGAATAGAAGTAAAGAGGTCTTCTTTAACAAGTCTTTCACTTAACAAAATTGCATCTTCATAATTGTATCCACGCCAAGGCATAAGTGCTACAAGAAGGTTTTTACCAAGTGAAAGTTCTCCTTTTTCTGAGGAACAAGGACCATCAGATATTATCTGCCCTTCTTCCACTTTTTCACCCATCTTCACAATAGGGCGTTGATGGAAACAGGTATCTTGATTGGTTCTAAAAAAACCTCTCAAGTGATAAACATCTTGTTTCTCCCAATCAAAAAAACCAGGTTTGTTTCTTGTCACAACAATTTTCTGGCTATCAACATAATTTACCACACCAGAGTTCTTAGCTTTTAAAACAACTCCACTATCTTTTATTACATACTTTTCCATACCAGTCTTAACAAGAGGAGCTTCATTTTCTATAAGAGGAACAGCTTGCCTCTGCATATTTGAACCCATAAGGGCTCTATTTGAATCATCGTGTTCAAGAAAAGGTATAAGAGAAGCACTAACACTAACAACCTGAACTGGTGAAATACCTATATAATCAATTTCGTTACTGGGAAAATTCTCTTTCACGACATCTTCTGCTCTTATTTTTACATATTCAGGGATAATCTTTCTTGTCTTAGGGTCAACAGGTATCCCAGGAGGAGCAATAGCGTATTCATCTTCTTGATCTGCGGTCAAATATTCAATAACATCAGTTACTTTACCGTCTTCAACTTTATAATATGGTGTTTGTAAAAAACCCATATCATCAATTTTGGCATTCACAGTCAAAGAGTTTATAAGTCCTATATTTGCCCCTTCTGGTGTTTCTATGGGACAAACCTTCCCAAAATGAGTATAGTGGACATCTCTAACTTCAAAACTTGCTCTTTTCCGCTCTTTAACACCACCTTCTCCTACTGCTGTAACTCTTCTCTTGTGGGTTAATTCTGTTAAAGGATTGGTCTTTTCAAGAAATTGTGATAACTGGTTTCTTGCAAAAAAATCGTTTACAGTTGTCATCAAAATCTTACCATTAATAAGAAGTCGTAAACTTGCTTTTTTACTTGCATCTTTATCAAATAGGACCATCTTTTCATTAGCATATTTTTTAAGTTTTACAAGACCTTCATAAATATGTTCTTTAATAATCTCTGCAGAAGTTCTAACTCTTTTATTACCAAGATGGTCTATATCTTGTACAACCCCTTCTTTTTTCTCTATCAGGTTTAAAAGAGTCCTTATAGTTTCTACTATATCTTCCCTTTTCAAATACCTTTCGGTAAAATTCAAGTTTAACACTTTATTCATCTGCATCCTACCGGGCCCTGAAAGGTCATAAAATTCACCAGAAAATAGTAGAACATTTAAAAACTTAGAGGCCTCCTTCATACTAACCTTGTCATAACCTGGCCTCATCTCTTTATAAATTTTCTTTATCGCTTCTTCATTAGTTTTTATGTCATCTCTTGCTAAAGTTGAAGCGAGAATAGAAGTTTCAGGCACTGCTTTTGAATCGCCATAAAAGAGAGTTTTTATCTCATCAACAGTAAAATTAAGTGCTTTCAGCAGAACAGTAGCATATATTTTTTTCTTACCGAGAGCTACCACCAAACAATTATGGTTATCTACCTGAAATTCTATCCATAACCCACGAGAAGGATATATTCTGGCAGAATATGAATCGTTTGGACCAATTGATTGTTCTTCCTTAAAATAGACTCCGGGGCATCTCAATAGTTGGTTTACAACAACTCTTTCAATACCGTTTATTATAAAACTCCCATTCTCTGTCATTATAGGCAGGCTACCGATATATATATCCTGTTCAATTCTTTCATTTTCTTTAAGTTCCTTAGTTTTAATATCCTGTTCTTTGGATATAAACACTAATTTCACCCTTAAACGGGATTCATAAGTACTTTTTTTCTCTATACATTCATCTATCGAATCAACAGGTTCTTCAAGAAAATAACTTAAATATTCTATTTTATATTTTCCATTATCGCTTTCAATGGGAAAAATTCTACGGAAAAGTTCTTCCAGTCCTTCCTGTCCAGTCCCTTTAGTAGGGTCAATTTCACTCTTTAAAAACTTCTCATAAGGAAGTTTTTGCATCTCGAGCAAGTCTGGTGTTTTTAAATTTTCCGGAGTTTCTATTTTTTTCATTTTCACCCCTTAAAAAAATTTAATTAATTTCTGCTTCTGCACCAATAGCATCAAACTTAGCTTTTATTTCTTCGGCCTCTTCTTTGGAAACTTTCTCTTTTATAGGTTTCGGTAAAGATTCTACAAGTTCTTTTGCTTCTTTAAGTGCAAGCTCAGTCATAGCTCTTACTTCTTTAATAGCTTGAAGTTTATTGGAGCCAAAAGATTTTAATACAACATCAAAAAGAGTCTTTTCTTCTTTCTTCTCTTCACCGTCAGCAGCCTGTCCAGCACCAACAACTGCACCCATTGGTGCCATCATACCTGCAACACCAAATTTGTCTTCAAGTTGCTTGGCAAGGTCAGACAATTCTAACCCCGAAAGCTGCTCAATTTTTTCAACTATTTCATCAATTATATTTTTCTCATTTTTTTCCATCTTATTTCTCCTTTTTAATTTCCGCTATTTGATTCAAATTATTTATTAATCTTGTAGTAGGATATTTTAAAGAATTAATTATTCTTGTTAAAGGCATTCTAATATTCATAACCAGAGAAGCTTCAAGTTGCTTTCTATCTGGCAACTTACCTATCAAAGTTAACTCTTTACTATCAAAGACCCTATTATTTAAAATACCTGTTTTAAAATCTATCTTATCAGTCTTCTCTTTAAACCGAACCAATTTTTTTAAAATTCCTATCTCATCTTTACTCTTCGACCACACAAGGAATACAGACCCTTCCAACTCTTTGCAAGCGTCTCCCATACCTACATTTTCAAAGGTTTTTTCAATAAGGGTATTTTTAACTACCATCATCTTACATTCAAGCTCCGATAAATCGCTTCTCAACCCTTGCATATCATTAACAGATAAACCTGAAAATCCAATTAGAAGACTTAGATAGCTCTCCTTTACATCACTTGTGAGTTTTAATACCAACTTCTTCTTATCTTCTTTTTTTAATTTTTTCATTTCTTAACTCCATCATCCTGTCTGCATATATTTATAATATTTTATATTCTTTGTTTTTATGTAACCAGGAAGTTTTTATCAAACAGTATCCTGCAACACTTTTTTTGCTCCAAACTTTAAAGAAGGAGACATAGTGAGAGAAATTGCTGATGAGCGAATATAATTACTCTTAGCAAAGGTTGGTTTTACTGCAAGCACTGAATTCATTACTGCATTTATATTATCTATCAACTTACTATTTTCAAACGAAACTTTTCCGACAGGTATATGTAAATTGCCATCTTTATCCATCTTATAATCTATTCTACCTTTTTTAATTTCGCCAATAATATTTTCCAGGTCGTTGGTTACTGTTCCTGTTTTAGGGTTAGGCATCAGTCCGCGAGGACCGAGTATTTTACCAAGCGGCGCAACCAGTTTCATCATATCTGGTGTTGCTATAACCGTATCAAAATCGAGAAAACCTCCTTTGATTTTTTCAACTAAATCCTGCTCTCCAACGTAATCAGCTCCAAGACTTTTAGCTTTAACAGCATTTTCGCCTGATGCAAAAACAAGAATCCTAACTGGTTTACCGACCCCATGAGGTAAAACTACAGAATTTCTTATGGGTTGTTGAAGTTTCTTTAAATCAATACCAAGATTTAATGATACTTCAACTGTTTCATCAAATTTACTTGTATGTAACTCTTTGATTTTCTCAACAACCTCTGCCAACTCGTAAACTTTATCTTTTTCTAAATTGCTCAGGAGGTTCTCATACCTTTTTGATTTTTTCACTTTCATCTCCTATAAACTTTAATCTGTAACTTCAACTCCCATACTTCTTGCAACAGCTTCAACTATTTTAGCGGCTTGCAACAAATCTTTTGTGTTCAAGTCTTCCATTTTTATTTTTGCTATATCTTTAACCTGTTGCTTCTTTATCTTCCCAACTTTTTCTTGATTAGGTACGCTTGAACCTTTTACTATATTTGCTGCTTTTTTTATCAATTCAGAAGTTGGTGGAGTTTTAGTAATAAAAGAGTATGACCTATCTTCATAAACTGATAACACCACAGGGATAGTACCTTCTTTACCTTTTGTTTCAGCATTAAAACTCTTACAAAACTCCATTATATTCACTCCGTGTTGCCCTAAAGCTGGTCCAACAGGAGGCGCTGGAGTTGCTCCACCTGCGGGAATTTTTAGTTTAATTAGAGCTTTTATTGGTTTGTTTGCCATTCAATTTTCCCCTTTACGTTTTTTCTACCTGCCAATAATTTAATTCAACAGGAGTTGCCCTTCCAAAGATAGATATGCTTACTATTAATCTTTCTTTATCTGGATTTACCTCTTCAACCATTCCACTAAAATTAACAAATGGACCCTCTTTAATTTCCACTCTATCGCCTATATCAAATTCTACCTTTGGAGTAGCTTTTCCTTTCTTCTCTTCAATTTCAAACATAATCTTTTCAGCTTCAATATCAGAAAGAGGTACTGGGTTACCTGCTCCCAAAAATTTAATCACTCCTTGGGTGGTTTTAATTTTATGCCAAATCATATCATCAGCAGAATCATCTATCTCCATAAGTATATAGCCAGGCCAAAATTTCCGACTTTTAACTTTTTTTTCACCTTTAACAACTTCAATAATATCTTCTTTTGGCACAACAACCTGCTCTATCTTTTTTAAAATACTATCATCACTATTCTCAAGAAGTTTCTTAATCTTATCTTCATGTCCAGTTTTAACTTGCAAAATATACCATTTTCCCATTTATTCACCTTAAAAATATTCTTATTAATTTAGAATAGATTACATCTATTATGCCTAAATATAACGCAAAAAGAAACATAAAAAAAACTATAACCCCAGTGGTAATCTTCAATATTTTTTTTTCAGGCCACGTTACTTTATTCAATTCATTAACCACGCCATTAAAGAAATTAATTATGCTTTTTTTCATATTTCTATATTCCTTGCAGGTCTGGGAGGATTCGAACCTCCAACCTACGGATTTGGAGTCCGCCGCTCTGCCAGTTAGAGCTACAGACCTAAAGTTATTTACAAGATTTTACCTGTAAAAAACATATATTATACCATATTTTTCTAATTAAACAACTTTTTTATAAAAAGATAAGACGATTTAAATATTTTATGCCCTGCAACGCAGTATTCTTTCAAGCTCTTCCTTCTTTGTGAAGGATGTGTTTATTACAGGTTGGACAATATTTTTTTATTTCTAATTTTTCTTTTTTAACCTTTTTATTTTTTGTTGTGTAATGATTTCTATTTTTGCATTTATCGCAAATCAAGGATACTATTTCTCTCATCAGTTCTCCCTTCTACCCTAATTTTATGTAATAATTTCTGTAACAGCGCCTGCACCAACAGTTCTTCCACCTTCACGAACTGCGAACCTCTGACCTTTCTCTAATGCAATAGGATATATAAGTTCTACTTCCATCTCTACATTATCACCAGGCATTACCATCTCTACACCTTCTGGCAATTTGATTTCTCCAGTTACATCAGTTGTTCTTATATAAAACTGTGGTCTGTATCCAGGTAAAAACAGTTTATGTCTACCACCTTCTTCTTTCTTCAAGACATATACTTGTGCCTTGAATTTTGTATGAGGTGTTATTTTTCCTGGTGCTGTTACTACCATTCCTCTCTCTGCTTCGTTCTTATCTACTCCTCTCAACAACAACCCTAGGTTATCTCCTGCTACTCCCTCATCAAGTTCTTTCCTAAACATCTCTATACCGGTAACTACTGTCTTTTTTACTTCATGAGACAGACCTATCATCTCAACCGCATCTCCTATCTTTACTTTCCCTCTCTCTACTCTACCGGTTGAAACTGTTCCTCTACCTGTTATTGAAAATACATCCTCTATTGCCATCAAAAACGGCTGATCTACTGGTCTCGGTGGCTCTGGAATATAACTGTCTACCGATGCCATCAATTCCAATACTGGTCCACAATTCTTACATTCTGGATCACCACATCCACACTCCAAACATTTTAATGCACTTCCCTTTACTACTGGTATATCGTCGCCAGGGAAACCATTCTTACTTAAAAGTTCTCTCATCTCAAGTTCTACTAACTCTACAAGTTCTTCGTCATCCATCTGGTCCATCTTGTTCATAAATACTACCATCGCTGGTACTTCCACCTGTCTGGCTAATAGGATATGTTCTCTTGTCTGAGGCATTGGACCATCAGGCGCACTTACTACAAGAATCGCTCCATCCATCTGAGCTGCTCCTGTTATCATATTCTTTATATAATCAGCGTGACCAGGACAATCTATATGGGCATAATGTCTATTCTCTGTCTCATACTCTATATGAGAAATATTTATTGTTAATCCTCTCTCTTTCTCTTCTGGTGCTTTATCTATATCTTCATATTTTGAATAACTCGCCTGTCCTTTTTTACTCAATACCATTGTTATTGCACTGGTCAATGTTGTCTTTCCGTGATCTACGTGCCCGATTGTTCCTATATTTACGTGCGGCTTACTCCTTACAAATTTCTCCTTTGCCATTTTAATGCCTCCTTAAT
>JALNXB010000058.1 GCA_023230585.1 bacterium | reverse complement strand
TGTAAAGAAATATCCCCCCCATTCCGTCTTTTGTAGTTTGTCTTGCGAGCTTTACCCGCCGAAGCCAACCTACGCTAAAATACAAGCTTCGGCAGGTATACCTTGGCGTAGGAGGGGTTTCTTAGCGTGGCAATCTCGCCGAAGGCGGAAAAGGAATGGGAAGGAGCCACCCCCTATGCTTGTCATTGCGAGTGTTTTGAAACGCGGCAATCTCGTTTTTCTTACGCTTTGAAACATAAATTTTGTCATTTTATAAACGGAGAACAAATATGCAAACCAACAAATTTGATATCTGGGTTCAAAATAGTATGATTCGCATTTTGCCAAACTGTAAGCCAAAAACTAAAAAAAAAGAAATAGAAATTACAACTGCTGGCAATGAAGTTGCTTGTTTTCAAGTTGGGGTTAAGGGGTTATCTGAGAAATTAAGAGATTTAAAAGTAGAGTTTAATGTAGAAGTGGGCGATATAATTTCCAAAGAAGGTGATGTTATTCCCAACAGTAGCGTAGAGGTTTTATATACAGAATATGTGCCTGTGCATTGGAACTCAGCAGGTAACCCGCCCGAAGAACTGGAAGGAGAAGCACCAGGGTTTTTCCCTGACCCTCTTATGCCTTCTTTGTGGAGAGGGCGTTGGAATAAAGAGAAGTTTTCAGATACACTGGGTGTGTGGGTACGAATTTTTATTAACCCTGATATTACGCCGGGTAAGTATGTTGGAAAAATTGCGGTAAGTCTTGGTGAAGAAAAAAAAGATGTAAAATTTGTTATTGAAGTTCTGCCTTTTAGTTTGCCAAAAAAGTCTCATCTGTTGATGACTAACTGGTTTAGGACAGGACCGGTTATAAACTTTCATAATCTTGAACCTTTTACGGAGGAGTTTTGGAAGGTTATAGAAATATACGCAAAAAATCTTGCTTCACATAGGCAAAATGTTGTTCTTACACCTCTTTTTTCTATTGGGACTACCTGTTATAAAGATAATATCAAAAACGAAAAATCTCTTATTGATATTGTTGAGAAATCTTCAGGAAAATATTCGTTTACTTTTGATAATTTTGATAAATGGGTAGAGATATTTTTTTCACACGGTTTTGAACTTATTGAGGGTAGCCACCTTGCTCGTCGTTCTACTAACCCTACTGCGGTACTTTTGCTAAGAGTGGGGAAAAGTAAAAAAGAACAACTTATTTTTCCTTCCACTTTGGATGAAGGATACAGAAATTTTCTTAAACAGTTTCTTTCAGCATTAGAAAAACATCTTATTGAAAAAGGATGGCTTGAAAAATTTTGCCTACACGTTTCTGACGAACCAACAGGAAGCCAGTTTGAACCTTATACAAGTTTTGTAAAATTTATCAAAAATGTTGCTCCTGGAATAAAGACTATGGACGCTATGGGGGAAGAAAAATTTGCTCCTTACGTGGATTATCCTGTTCCGCAGGAGAGTAAGTATGAGAGTTTTGCTGAAAAGAGTGGAATATCTAAAGACCAAATATGGTTCTACTACTGTTGCGAGCCGACAGGTCCTTGGCCAAACCGTTTTATTGACCTGCCTCTTATACGTCTTCGAATATTCACTTGGCTTGCTTTCAAGTATAACATAAAAGGATTTCTCCATTGGGGTCTTAACCATTGGGACTGGCATCCACCCTATTATCGAGAAGATCCGTACAACCCTTACGACAATACAACTGGAGGTAGCCTTCAAGCTGGAGATAGTTTTGTTATCTATCCTCCTCGTATGCCGAGCCAATCTCACGAACCTGTTGATTCTATCCGTTGGGAAATTATACGGAAGGCAATGGAAGATTACGAATACCTTTACTTGTTAAGGGATTTGATGCAGAAAGGTAAAGGTAGTGAAAAAGATAGAGAAGAAGGGAAATCCCTTATGAAAGAATTTAATGAAAAAATTGTTCCTGATTTTACTGGGCATACTCGTGATGTGAAATACCTTGAGGATTTTCGTTTGCGTGTGGGAAAAACTATTGTAAAACTAAATCAATCGACTTGATTTAATACAAGAGGGTTGAGAGTGAATTTAGTAATACGGCTTCAAAACTGTTGCAAAAAATGGTAAAAAAGCTTATAATAATGCTACCTGTCTTTATTCCAACAATTACGGAGGGTTAGTCTAACGGTAAGGCAGCGGACTTGAAATCCGCCGTCCGCAAGGACATGGGGGTTCGAATCCCTCACCCTCCGCCTACGCTCTGAGAAACCCCATGTCCTAAAAGGGTGCAGGGAAAAAGGTTTTCCCTGCGTCTTTCGTATTGGGGAGAGGAACATTAAGGAGAGGGTAGCTCTTCTCCTTAAAGAGCGAAGCGAGACATGGTGGGTTCGAATCCCTCACCCTCCGCCTACGCTCTGGAAAACGAGCTTCGGCGGATAAATCCGCTCACTAATTATGTTCTATGTTTACGCTCTGAGAAACCCTATATCAAACTTGTTTCATTCATTTCTTATTGGACTACTGCCGTTTTATTTGTTATTATATTTATAAAGTATTGATAGATATTTTAATCATTGTAGGACAAAATTAAAATAGCGAGTAAATTTAACACTACTGCTGATAATTCTATAAAATAATTATGCAAAAACCATACTATAATAAACCTGATTTCACTCTGTATAATGCCGATTCTTTGAAGTTAATGAAAGAATTTCCTGAAAATTTTTTTGATATGATTTTTGCCGACCCACCTTATTTTTTATCTGGCGGAACTTTTACTTGTCAAAACGGGAAAATGGTAAGCGTCAAAAAAGGTGAATGGGATATTGGCAATGGGAAAAAAGAAAATTTTGAGTTTCATCTTTCCTGGATTAAAGAATGTCGTCGTATTTTAAAACCAAATGGAACAATTTGGGTTAGTGGAACGTATCACTCAATTTACCAGTGTGGTTTTGCTTTGGAACTACAAGAATTCCATTTTTTAAATGATATTGCGTGGTTTAAGCCAAATGCATCACCTAATTTAAGTTGTCGTTTTTTTACTGCTAGCCACGAAACTTTAATTTGGGCAAGGAAAGAAAAGAAAGTAAAGCATACTTTCAATTATAAAGATATGGTTGAATGGGATGATAACTATCAAAAAAATGTTAAGTGTAAATATTGCGGTAAAAGCAATCGTTATGAGATTTTGCATGAAAAAGATAAGCAAATGCGTAGCGTTTGGGCAATAAATACCCCAAAAAGAATTGAAAAAACTTTTGGGAAGCACCCAACACAAAAATCATTAGAAGTACTAAAAAGAATTGTTATAGCAAGCACAAATAAAGGGGATTTAATTTTGGACCCATTTACTGGAAGTTCAACAACGGGGTTAGCAGCTTATTTATTTGGCAGAAAGTTTATCGGGATCGATAATGAAAAACCGTTTCTTGATTTATCAATAAAGAGATTTGAAGAATTGGATAAAAATATGAAAAACAAGAGTAAGAATAGATGATATTATGAAAAAAATATCTTTTTATGAAACAACCTTAAATTGCAACACAGAAGATCAGGTCTTTAGTTTTCTGATATCAAATTTAAAGCCAAGTAATACAATTTGGTCATATTTTGTTAACTGGGAAAAAGTCTTTACCAATACGAAGCAAATAGAGATTGCTTTAAATAACTTGAATTATTTGATTGGGAAAGATGATTTTGATAAGGAATTTAAGTTTTTATTGAAAGAAAACCCAAACATTGCAAAAGTCATCCCTGCTTTAGTAGTACGAGATGGTAGGAATACTAAAAAATTTAAAATTCTTGTAGATTTTCAAAGCAAGAAACTTATTTATGAAGATTATGATTTTTCTAAAACAGATATTTCTGATAAAGATATAGAAAAGTATTTACATTTTGTACAAGAAACAGGGCTCAAATATTTAATTACTGATAATAAAATTAAAAATTTAGTAGATTATATGATTGGCGTTGAAGCAGGGCTTGATAGTAATGGAAGGAAGAATCGAGGCGGGCATGCAATGGAAAATATCGTTGAAGTTTTTATTAAAGATGTTTGTGCGAAAAGTAATTTCAAGTATCTAAAAGAAGCAAACGCTGCAAAGATTAAAAAAGAGTTTTGCTATGATGTGCCCGTTGATAAATCTTCTCGTCGTTATGATTTTGTTATTTACAATGGTAAAGAATTATTTATCATTGAAACAAATTTTTATGGCGGTGGTGGTTCAAAATTAAAATCTACTGCTGGAGAGTATAGAACTTTGTTTGATGTTTTAAATGGAAAATACAAGTTTTTATGGATTACCGACGGAATGGGTTGGAAAACAACTACAAAACCTTTACGTGAAACTTTTAATCATAATGATTACCTCTTTAATCTTGCTATGCTTGAAAAAGGTGTTTTGGAATTTTTGTTGAACCAAACTTATGAATAAATTAACTATGTTCTATGTTTACGCTCTGAGAAACGAGCTTCGGCGGATAAATCCGCTTAAAAATATATTGAGGTTAGTTTAACCCCAAACGGAGGTGCTAATGAATGTGTTGGAGAATGTTCCTTATAGAGAGGAAGGAATGGGTAGAAGAAGGCCTGTTGATGAAAAGTATTTGCAGATTATGCAGATTGCTTTAAAGCCCGGACAAAGTGTGCCTAAACATCAAGCCAATTCAAATGTGCATCTTCTTGTGTTAAAAGGTTCTCTCTCTGTTAACCTTAATGGAGAAGAGAATAACCTTGTTGAGGGAGACCTGTTGCCGGTTGCTTTTGAAACAAGTATGTTGATAAAGAATATAGGTAACGAAAATACTACTTTTCTTGTATTAAAAACACCTAACCCTCTTGAAATGCTGAAAAAATAAGATATTATTTAATTTATATTAAAAAGTTTTTGTGCGTTTTGGTATGATATTTGTTCTCTTGTCTGCTCTGGACATTTCATTACGTTTAGTTTAATTAACGCTGATGTTACTTCTTTAAAGGGTGCGCCAGTACCAAAAAACAGGTGGTCTTGACCAATAAGTTCTGCAATCTGTGCAATCTCTTGCCCGTAAGCAGAAGATAATCTTGAAATTTCAAAATATAAATTTGGGTATTTAATAGTGCCATCTAATTTTTTGAGTTGTGAAGGATATACATAACATTCTGTTATAACTATTCTTGAATTTGGAACAATAAGAGATAGAGCGCCTATCTCGTCTACTGTTAGGGTTGTTTGTGTGTCCATCCAATGTCTCTGTCTTACATCAACCAATCTTGAAGGAATAAATATAGGGATATTAAGTTCTGTTGCAACTGTAACTATCTCTGTTGCGCAAGCTTGGTTTAAGTTATAGTTGTGGTATTGTGGTACCAACCGAAGCCCTTTCATTTTGAGTTGTGTTGAACAATCCTGTAAATCTTTTTCCCATTTAGGATATAATGGGTTTAATGTAGCAATACCTGTGAAGAAATCAGGATATTTTGATATTTGGTTTGCCAGTTCAAGGTTGGCATCGTGACAGTTTTTATAAAATACTCCGTTGGTGTTTACAACTGCTGCCTTTGTGATACCTTTATCTGTTAAAAGTGTTTTTAACTCTGAAATGTTCTCGTTAGGAATTTGCCTGAAAGGCCAGTGACCTGTTGCTGTGTTTATATCAAAAAGCATTGTTACCTCCGCTCTTTAAGAATGTTATTAAAATTTCCAGAAAATATTTTTCTTAGTTGTTTTTCGGATAGTTTTGCATCAAGAACTTTCCCAACACCTTCATCCATAGAACCGTCTGTTGCAAACAAAACTCGGTCTTCACCAAGTGTTTTGACTGTCTTTTTTACTATACCTGTGTCTATTACGCTACCGCTTGTATCTATATAAAATTTTGCATTTTTTTCAAGGTCTTCTAAAACTCTAAGAGTCCACTCCCAATCGCCACCTCCTCCTATGTGTCCCTGCACAATTATGGTGTTAGGAAACATCTTGACTGCTTTTATAAAATGGCTTGAATTGCTTAAACGTGTTTGTAATTTTATATCTTTAGGGTTTGTTAGTTTGCCTGAATGCATTAAAACAGGTACCCCCAACTCTGCGGCATACGACATAACAGGGGTTAACGCCGGGTCGCATACAAGGTATTGGTGGTATAATTTTACTCCAGCCATATTTCCTTTTATAATACATCTTTCCATCTCTTTAAGACTTTCTTGTATGTAACCGGGATTTAAAAAACAGAACCCTATAAATCTTTCTGAAAACTTCATAGCTTCCAATACGGCATTGTTTACTGTTGTAACGTCGCTTGGTGAAGGAGAATCAGGTGTTAAGGGGCGGGAAACGCAAATCTTTTCAATACCGAGAGTATCAGCGGCGTTTAGTAGTGATTTAGCAGATTCGAGGTCTAAAACTTTGTTTTTCAACCTGATATGGTTATGGAAATCTATTGATTTATATTTTTTTATTTCCCAAAATGTTTGGTGCAGTTCTTTTCCCATAAGGGTTCTCCTTTTATATATCTTTATTTTAACATATCATAAGGATAGTATATGATTGTAAAAACTTCAATTATATTAAATCAAATTATTGTTCTGTGTCAAAAGTTCTATTATTGCTATATCCTATTATATGATTGTATTATATTTAAATCACTGATATAATGAATTTTATGAAGAAAACGAGAATAATTAGGCTTGTTGTAATAGCAATATTTCTGTTTCTTATAAGGTTGTACGTTGTGCAGGGGTTCAAAACTTTTGGTAAGAGTATGGAACCAACTTATATGGATGGAAGTTTTATTTTTGTTGATAAATTGACGTACAAGGTGCGAACTCCACGTAGAGGAGAAGTTATTGTTTTTAGGACAAAAGAGAAACCATACTTATATTTTGAGAAGAGGGTTTTGGGGTTGGCTGGAGAGAAGATTGAAATAAAAGACGGTAATCTTTTTGTTAACGACAAACAAGAGGTAGAAGAGTATTTATCTGAAAAGAATAGTTGGGATGTTGAGCCATTTGTAGTAAGGCAGGGTTGTGTGTTTGTGGCTGGAGATAATAGAAGTATGCCTCATAAGTTTCATTTATTGACTCAGGTTGATATTAAAAATATTATAGGTCGGGTTATTGGAGGTAAATGAGAACACGTTTTTTGGTTATTGTTTCTGCTGTACTGTTTGTTGTGCTTGTTTTTGTGGCAGTAAAATATTTTTTTACCTCAGAAAAAGAGAGGGTATTGAAAACTATGAGGGTGGCAGAAACTTGTCTTGAAAAGAAAGACCATATCGGGTTTATGAAACAACTTTCTATGGAGTACTTGGATGACTACGGGCACACCTGGGCTACCCTTTTCTATTATGCCAAGAGTTTGTTAAATCAGTATGAAGATATTAAAATATCTTTAAGTCAGGTCAACGTTGTTATAGAAGGTGAAGGTAAAGAAAAGAGGGCTATTGTTAGGTTTATAGGCGAAGGGAGAGGTAAAACTCTTTCGGGAGAATCTGTTGGTGAGGTTGGAAGTTTTATGGTTGAAATGAAGAAAGAAGGTAGTAAATGGAAAATTGTGAAGTTGGGTGAAAACCCGTACTCTTTTTATTGAAAAAATGGAAATAATTATTAAAAAAGCATCTTTAAAAGATGCGTCTGATATTTTGCATGTTCAAATGGCTGCTTTTGAAAGTGAAGGAAAGTTGTATAACGATTTTACTATTTCTCCTCTCGTTGAGACTATTGAACAGGTTGTTAAGGATTTTGATACACATATTATTCTTAAATCTGTTTTAAATAATGGTCAGTTGGTAGGTTCTGTTAGGGGAGTTATGCAGGGAGATATCTGTTGGTTGAGCAGGTTATCTGTTCTACCTGAATACCAAAAAAAAGGGATTGGAACAAATCTTATGCTTGAAATAGAAAAATGTTTCCCTAAGGCTTGTAGGTATGAGTTGGCGGCTGGGAGCAAAAGTTATGGGAATATAAACCTTTATAAAAAACTTGGGTATGAACCGTTAGAGGAGATAAAAAAGAATAATGTAATATTATTGCGTATGGGTAAAACTTCTAAAAAGGAGATAAAAAATGGATTTTGATAGGATTTTAGATTGTTTGGCAAAGATTGGTTTAATCTTCTTTATGTGTGGATTTTTGCAGACAAGTAGTCTAAAAGCAGAAAAGTTTCAACTTATGATTGAAGATGTTTCAGGGCTTAAAACTACTTGGCCAATGATAGGAAGTCTTGCGTTTCCTCAAGGCGTATTGAAGGATATATCTTCTGTTCGTTTAATGAGCAACGGAGTGGAGGTGCCTTCACAAGTAGATGTTTCGGCAACCTGGCAAGATGGAAGTATAAGATGGGCTTTGGTAGGGTTTACTGCTTCTCCGCAAGGTAAATATTATGTTGAGTATGGGGCTGGGGTGAAGAGAAGCCAGTTAAAAAATCCTTTAAAGGTAATACCCGGTTCAGAGGCAGGTTTTACTATAGATACAGGGGTTGCTTCATTTAGGTTTGATAAGGATAAACTTCTGCCTGAAGAGGCTTGGATGATCTCTGGTAAAGAGAAAAAACAGTTCTTGAAAAATTCAGGGGCAGGTGCGTATTTAATAGATAATAAAGGCAGAAGAGCAACAGTAGCAGGTGAACTGGCAGAGATAGAGAATGTGTTTTTAAAAGAAGGTCCTGGAAGGGTCGCTCTTAAAAGGTCAGGGTGGTACGTGACCAGTGCAGGAGAAAAACTTGCAAGAGCAGAGGTGTGGTTCTATTTCGCAGTTGATTCTCCTGTTGTAAAACTCACTCATTCGATTATATTTACCGAAAATACAAACAATGTTTGGTTTAAGGATTATGGGCTTGATTTTAAGACTGCCTCTTCTCCTTTAGATGTATACTGTCCAATAGGTGAATTCAATTCTGAGGATATAAAAAAGGTGACATCAGAAAACCAAGAAGTTTATCTGCTTCAAGATATGTACCCTCATTTTGCTGAAAGGGTATATAAAGCTGTGATTGGTAAAGGGGAACAAGTGGTTGAGGAGTTTAAAATTGCAGGTGATTGGGCTCACGGAGATTACGGAAATTTTGGGATTACTCTGGTAATGCCATTTTTAGCAGAACGGTTTCCTAAGGAAATCTCTTTCGGACCTCAAAGCACAAAAGCGGTGTTATGGTCAGGTCGTAGTGGTAGAGAACTTGATTTTCGTGTAAAAACTCTTGTGAAAGAGTATTTTGAGAGATGGGTTACTGAAGGGCTTGGTATAACATCAGATAAAGAACTTGAATCTATCGGTAGTAACGCTCAAGGGACATCTCGAACTCACGAAATATGGTTTGTGGTGCGTAATGGTTCCTATAATCAGGATGTAGTAAAAAAACAAGCGGTTGCATGCTCAAGGGCACCTCTTGTTATAGCGGAACCGTCTTGGCTTTGTGCTACCGAGGCTTACGGAAAACAACCTATGTTACATAAAGATACTAAAATGTTTCCTGCTGAAGAATCTCTTATCTCGGATTATTGGGATAGGTTGATTGTTCCATTAAAAGTTTTTCCAATGACAGGGTATATTGCTTGGGGATGTTATCCAGACAGGTCTTTTGGTGAGGTTAAGGGTAAGTTGATGTCAAGCCATCATGCTTTGTCAAACCTTAGAGAGTATGGTTTACGTAGCGAACCTTGGAGGCTTTATGCAAGGAGCGGTGAAAGACAATATTATGATTGGGCTCACCGTTTTAGTCGTTTTACAGGTGACTGGCATGTTATCCATTGGGATGTTCCAAATAAGCAGAAAGGAAGTTTTACTACAGCATCAGGAGGTGTTGGTAGGTCAGGTAAACTGCCTCTATTCTGGGGTGAAAAGTCCAGACCGATGTTTCTAAACTCTGGTGTTATTAACCATTGGCTTCTTGAATATTACCTTACAGGCGACGAGAGGTCTCTCGATATTATATATAAAGTAAAAGATTCTTTTATTAAAAACAATTGGAAGGTAAACAAGAGTATAGGCGCTATGGGGTTAAGGATGCTTGGACCGTTATTTAAACTCGATTGGGATGAGAACACTCTTAAGTTGGCAAAAGAGGTAGCACACGCTTGGATAGATATGGAAAGCCAAAACGGGTTAAAAGAAGCAGGTTATGGTCCTTTATACAAAGATCATCGTACCGGTTTTGCTCTTGCAGAGTATTATCTTGAGACAGGCGACGAGTTGGTAAAAGAGGCTATATTAAAACTTCTTGACCAGAGGTACCGTTTTGACCGTAGGTACAGACCTGCTGGGCATAAAAACCACGACCTGTTTATGCATTCTCTTGCCTACTGGTTAACAGGCGAAGATAAGAATAGATACGTAGTAGAACAGACACTTCAAGATGCTCTCTATTATAAAAGTATATATCCGTTTTCTGAGGACCTTAAAAAGAAGCCAGATAATCTTCTTAATTGGCCTAACCTATATATTTCGCCTATGTTTCCAGGCCCTCGCAGGAGCGTATATCTTGGGCAACACGAGTTTCATAACCCGTTTATAGGTATACCTACTGCTTTAAAATTGTTGTCAAAAGAAGGACGTACAGGAAAGCGTGCT
>JALNXB010000057.1 GCA_023230585.1 bacterium | reverse complement strand
GTATGTGGTGCCTATTCACTCTGGTACTACGGTGCATACACCTTCTACGCCACAATCGGGCACTCTGAGAACTCACCCTTCTGCGCAAAGAGCGTCTCCGAAGGGCTTAACAGGCTCAGAGTAGGGGAACAAAAGGCTTGAACCTTTTGTTAACAGCCCGATTCTTGCTTGAGTTGTAGTAGCACCTCGTAATTCGTTCATAGACACATACTTTTTTACTGGAAGAAAAGACAAAAAAATAATAAGGATAAAGACGAGGATTGCCACGTCGCAATTCCTCTGAAAACTATGGAATAAAACGCTCCTCGCAACGCCACAAAACGGCGACAAGGCAAGGATAAAGACATAAAAGAAAAGCGTATGAGGTGTCTACTCACTCTGGTACTACGGTGCATACACCTTCTACGCCACAATCGGGCACTCTGAGAACTCACCCTTCTGCGCAAAGAGCGTCTCCGAAGGGCTTAACAGGCTCAGAGTAGGGGAACAAAAGGGCTGAACCTTTTGTTAACAGCCCCCCATTCCGTCTTTTGTAGTTTGTCTTGCGAGCTTTATCCGCCAAAGCCTTGGCGTAGGAGGGCGTTTTTTTGCGTGGCAATCTCGCCGTAGGCGGAAAAGGAATGGGGGTAAACAATAGTAGGGATAAAGACGAGGGTTGCCACGTAATTAGAAGGCATTCCTTGCAACGCCACAAAACGGTGCATAGCCAAATTTGGTAGAACAGTAGTTTTAAGAAGGAGTAAATTAATGAAAAATAAGAAAGGGTTCACTTTTATAGAACTTATGGCCGTTATTGTTATACTTGGGATACTTGCAATGGCTGTTATGCCAAAATTTTTTGGTAGAATTGATGAAGCCAGAGTAACGGCGGCTAAGGTGCAAATTAAGAATTTTGAGCAAGCGTTACGGCTTTTTAATCTTGATAACAGTTTTTATCCTAGCACTGAGCAAGGTTTACAATCTTTAATTGAAAAACCTGCAGTTGGTAGAATCCCAACAAAATGGAGAGAGGGCGGTTACCTTGAAAAAAATATGTTGCCACAAGACCCGTGGGGCAATGATTATTTATATTTAAGCCCTGGTAGAGCAGGCGAAGATTACGAAATTATCTCTTTGGGAAGTGATGGTAAAGAGGGAGGAGAAGGTTTTGATGCAGATATCTCGAGTTCTCAGATATAAGACTGGTTACACTTTTGTTGAACTTATGGTTGTTGTGATTATCATAGGATTTTTTTTTATCTTGCATTCCCCGCTCTAAAAGTTATAACTCCCCCTAAAGAAAACGAAAAACTTCTTGAAATAGTAGAAGCAATAGAAAATACACAGAGAAAAGCAGTTAAAAACAAGGAAGTTTTCTGCTTCTTTGTTGATTTTGATACAAATAGTTACCTTGGTAGAGAAAAAGAGCCTTCCGAAGACGACCTTGAAGAAACATCCGAAGAATATATTGTTTCTGATTTGGTCTTTATTAGTGGCAAAAATTCAAAGGAGAGTAAAACCCAGGGCGAACTAACTTTAAATATTTCATCCGAAGGTATAAAAGAGTTTGGAATGCTGACTCTGCTTGACCCAACAACTAACGAGTTTTACACCCTTTTTCTTAACCCATATTTTTCGTCGGTTGAAATTCTTCAAGGAGTGGTTGATTTCAATGAAAAATACCCTATTTAAGCAAGCGGGTTTTACTCTGCTTGAAATTATGATTTCAGTTACAATTTTTGGGATTGTTAGTATAGTTTGTTTAAACAGTTATATTTTATCAGCAAAACATATAAGTTTATTAAATGAGAACCAAAATAAAAACTTGTTAGCAAGATGGAAGATAGAAGAGTTAAGAATTGAGGCTCAAGAGATTGAGGATGATAAAGGTATTTTTCCACAACCATTTGAAAATTACGAATGGGAAATTTCTCTCTCTGATTTGGTTATAACAGATACAGAATATGAGGTTGAATATATTCCCTATAAACTTAAAATATTAAACGGTAAAAACGATTTTGAGGTTATAATGCCTTTTATTAAAACAAGTACGGGGGAGTCTCTTGAATAGATATAAAGGTTTTACGCTTGTGGAGATACTTCTTTCGACACTTATTATTTTTCTACTGTTTTCGCTTGCATATATGACTTTTTTTTCTATAAGCAGAACGACTGTTGATATGCGAAAGAGTATGAGAACCTCAGAAATATTGTTAAGGTCATTAAACAAGTTTTACCAGGAAAGTAAAGGTCTGTTATATGAGAAAGATTCAGAATTTTCATTTGAAACTAAAGAAGTTTCTTTTAAATATATGGACAAGGATATGCTTTACCCTTCTTTAGTGAAATATGTTGTTGAACCTACAAATGATGGAGATAGTTTAGTAAGGCAACAAAAAAATCTTTTAACTGATTACTTATTTACTATACCTGTATTGGAAGAATGCGAAAGTATCAACTTTATGTTTCACAATGGGGAGTCGTGGGAATATGTTTTGAGTGAAGAAGAAAAACTTGTGGCTATAGCCATTGAAATTGATTATGCAGGAAATAAACTCTTTTTTCCTGTAAAGTTGCCGGAAAATGAAAAGAAAATCTCAAAAAAATAGTGGCGTTATTCTTATCTTTGTTATGGTTATAGTTCTTGCTATTTCAACAATGGTTCTATTTTTTCAAAGTAGTTCAAAAGGGTATATATCTCTTTTTTCAAGTTCTTTAAAATCTGTTAATATGGATTATTTAGCTGAATCAGGTATTCAGATAGGGCAAGAGATAATAAAATTACAACAGCAACGTGAGTCAACATCAATATTAGCTGATAAAAATTGGCCTAAAGAAAAGATTTTTGAGTTGGAAGATTTAACATTATCTTTAACAATAAAAGACGAGAATGCTTGTATCAACCCAAACAAGATTTTTGGTGATGAAAAAGGGGAAATAGATACAAACCTGCAGAGGGTGTTTGATACTTTTTTTGTCGCAATGGGATATTCATCTGTCTTAAAAGATTCTCTTCTTGATTGGATAGATGAGGATGACATACCAAGACAAGATGGTGCTGAATCATTCTATTATCGCACTGAAGGTCTTTCTTACGCTCCTTCTAACAGGCACCTTTATTCGGAAAATGAGATTCTGCTTATAAGAGATTTTAATAAAGATATCTTATTTGGAAAAGAAGGTACTGATGAAGAAGAAGAAGTAAAAGGTTTAATAAATTTTATAAGTATCTTATCAGATGGTAAAATAAATGTAAACAGGTGTTTACCTGAAATATTGAATGCTATGGGTTTTACATCGGCAAATGTTGACGCAATTGTGACAGAAAGAGAAAGAAGACCTTTGGATGAAATAATTCTTTCAGGTATAAATAGAGAGGTGTACGAAAAAAATAGAAGTGTTATTACTTTTCAGAGCAACTATTACAGTATAACATCGAAAGTATCTAATGAGGAAGGGTATATTAAAGAAATCAAAGCGTACATTTATATAGACAATAAGAGTACACATATCTTGAGGTGGAATGTTATATGAAAAATTTAACTTTATATGTTCAAAGAGAATATATAATCTATTCCCATAACTCTAAAAGAGGGGTTGTGGATAAAAAGAGTATAGAATCCCTGATTAAAGAGATGAAGGGTGGCGTCTTAAATGTTATTGTTTCAAAACCAGATATATTGTTTAGAAGGCTTGAGTTTCCTTTTAAAAGCCAAAGAAAAATAAAGTTAGTGTTACCTCACGAACTTGAAGATGTTCTGCCAGAGCCTGCCTCAAACTTTTCTTTCTCTTTTGAGTTTCATAGGAATTCGAACGGAAAAACAGTTGTTAATATGATTGCCGTTAAGAATGAAATTTTAGATTATTGGAGAGAAGTTGCAGAAAAAAATAAGGTTAAACTTTTCTTCTTTTCTGATATGACTATTTTAAGTTCTTTGCTCAGGCGTTACACTTCAACAGAAGATAATATAGGTATGTTTGTTGCCCAGGATTATACCTTGGTAAATATTACAGAAAAGAGTCGATTAACAGGTTCATACTCGTATAATTTCTCTTTAGATGAATCTGATAAAGTTCAAGAGATGCTGAAAACTATTCTTTTTTCAAAGAAGATACCTCTATTTTTTCTTGGTTCACAAGAAATGAAAAATAGGTTTAAAAATATATTAACAGATGCAACCGAAATAAAACTTGCAACAGATGCTGAGGGGGTACAGATTATTCCTTCTCTTGTAAATAGTGGTATATTTAAACAGAGCTCGCTAAATTTGAGAAAAATTACAGTTAAAAATCGTGTACCTATCCATATTGTTCTATTTTTTCTTACCCTTTTAGTAGCATCTTTTATTGCTTTTACGCCTTATTTTAGATTATCTGAGGGAGAAGCGCATAGAGAACAAATTATTAATGAAATGAAAGAGAGGTTCCATCAGGCATGCCCTGAAGTTACAAGGATAGTTGACCCTCTTGTTCAAATAAAAGAAAAAATCATGGAAAAAACAACTAAATTAAGTGTTGTTTCAAACTATCCACCTATTTTAAAAGTAATGGCTGATGTTACAACTCTTTTCCCTGATAATCTAAATGTTGAAATTGAACATTTTTCTGTTGCAGCCAATACCTTAAACTTATTTGGTAGGGTAGACTCTCTTAAATCTTTAGAAGAAGTTAAATCTAATGCTATAGATTCAGAAAAGTTTACCAATGTGGTTATTGGAGCAATCTCTTTTGACGATAAAAATCGGGTAACTTTTAATATGACACTTGGGATAAAAGAATATGAATGATAAAAAAATGCTTATTCTTATAATAATATTTGTGTTTGTTTTTGAGTATAAATTTATCTATATGCCAGGTAGAAAAAAGCTTGAAACAGTTAATAAAATTGTTTCTCAAAAGCAATCTGATATGGAACTTTTAGAGAAACTCTGTTCTGAATATGAACTTACAAAAAAAAATGAAGAGGATACTTTATTAAAAACTGCCGACTCTGACTTCTCTCTTTTTTCATTTCTTGGCAAGATTATAGAGAAACAGAATCTTGAGAAGAACATTTCTTCTATTAAACCTTTACCTATAATAGAAAAAGAGTCTTTCCTTATAGAAAAGATTAGAATAAGTGTGGATAATGTAACTTTGCAACAGATATACGATTTTTTATATAGTATTGAAACCTCCCGGAATGCTATTTATGTACCTGAATATAGAATGAAAAGAAATAAAGAAAAAGAGTTTCTTCTTGGGGTGGAGATGGAACTTCTTTCTATAAGAGCAGTCGATAAACAATAACGTAATTTTAAATATGACAAAGATATATATAATAGACGGTAGTTCACTTGTTTACAGGTCGTTTCACGCTATAAGAGACTTAAAAACTTCTTATGGACAACCTACCAACGCTATCTATGGTTTTACAGTAACTCTTATCAAATTGCTTAAAGAGATAAAAACAGACCATATTGTTTTTGCTTTTGATGTTAAGGGTCCGACTATAAGACATAAAACCTTTTCTGAATATAAGGCAAATAGAAAACCTATGCCAGACGAACTTTCTGTTCAGGTGCCTATAATTAAAAAAATCTTAAACTTGTTTGGAATAAGTATTTTTGAGCAACAGGGTTACGAAGGTGACGATATCATTGCAAGTCTTGTTAAAAGAATTAAGTCTGAAAGTAACAGGATATACATAGTAACAGGTGATAAAGATATGCTTCAATTATTAGAGCAAGATATTTTTATTGTAAATCCTGGCGACGGTAGCATAATGGATAAAGAGAAGTTTAAGGTCGAGTATGGGGTTGAACCAAACAATGTGGTAGATATAATAGGTCTTGCAGGAGATAAGTCAGACAACATTCCCGGCCTTGTAGGGTTAGGTGAAAAGACGGCTCTTAAACTGATTAAAGAGTTTGGAGGTGTAAAAGAAATATTTGCTAATATAGACAACGTATCTCCTGAAAGGTTAAGGTTAAAGTTAAAAGAGGGAGAAGATACTGTTTATATGGGTATGCAACTTGGAAAATTGGTGGATGACATTGTTTTGGATGTATCTCTTAAAGATATTAAAATGGCTACACCTGATACAAGCGGGATATTAGAATTATTTGAAACTTTAGAGTTTAGAAACCTTTCTAAAAGTTTGAAGGGTTTAGATTTTATAAATGAAGAGAGTTATATTTGTGAAGATATGGTTGGGTTGTCCACTGGAGAGGTTGTTGCTTATGAAACAATTGTAAGTAATGTGGAGAGGTTTAAAGAAATTTGTGAGTCAGAAGAGATAGAAAAATGTGGATTTAATATTAAAGAGAAAATCATTGAATTAAAGAAAAAAGGGATAGATTTTAAGATGCCATTTTTTGATTTTATAATAGCAAAACATCTTACAGGTAAAGAAATATTTGAAAAAGATATATTTTCTTGTAGACGTAAGTATGAAAAGGTTCTTGAGGATTTAAAATTGAAAAAACTTTTTGATGAAGTAGAAACTCCTCTTGTAAAAACACTTGCTTGGATGCAAAGTAATGGTATAAAGATAGATGTAGATTTTTTGCAATTGTATAGTATAGATTTACAGAAAGAGATTGATATACTTCAAGATAAAATCTTTTTACTTGCTGGCGAAATATTTAATTTGAATTCTCCACAGCAACTGGCTACCATTCTATTTCAAAAACTCGGTATGCCGCCCGGCAGGAAAACAAAAACATCTTTTTCTACCGATAACTCTGTATTAAAAGAACTTTCAAACGACTATCCTATAGCGAATATGGTTTTGCAATATAGAGAAACATATAAGTTGAACTCAACATACATAAAAGGGTTGATTCCACATATTTCAAAGGAGACAGGTAGGATACACCCTGATTTTAGCCAAATATCAACCTCAACAGGGAGGTTGAGTTGTAGCAATCCTAATCTGCAAAATTTACCTATTAAGACTGAAAAAGGAAGCGAAATAAGGAGAGCGTTCACTGCCGAAGGTAACAATGTTTTATACTCTTTTGATTATAGTCAGATAGAATTACGGATTCTTGCCCATTTTTCGGAAGATAAATATCTAATTGACGCTTTTAATAAAGATAGAGATATACATCAGGAGGTATCTGATGCGCTATTTTCAGGTGAATCTCTATTTTCTGTACCTATACCAGAAGGTATCAAAGATTTTAGAAGGGTTGCTAAGACAATAAATTTTGGGATTATTTATGGGATGAGTTCTTTTGGGCTTGCTCAGGAGTTAAATATTTCAGTACCTGAAGCAGATACATTTATAAAAGAGTATTTTAACAGGTTTCCTAATGTTAAAGATTATATAAACAAGACTGTACAATTTGTAGAAAAAAACGGGTATGTTTCTACTATACTTAATCGTAGAAGATATATAAGCGAAGTTCAAAGCCAAGATAAACGGCAGAGAGAGTTTGGGAGGCGAGCGGCTGTAAATATGCCAATTCAAGGCTCTGCGGCCGATTTGATTAAAGTTGCTATGAACAATATATATAATTATTTTCATACCAATAATCTGAAAAGTAGAATGGTTTTACAGGTTCACGATGAGTTGCTTTTTGAGGTAGTGGCTGATGAAGAAAAAGAAGTGTACGAAAATGTAAAAAAATTGATGGAAGAGGTTATGGTTTTAAAAGTTCCATTAAAGACCGATGTTAAGAAAGGGTACAACTATCAGGATATGGTTCCTATAAAATAAATTTTTGTCAATGTGTCTTATTGACACTTACATAGTTAAAAGCATACAATAGTTGGGTTAGGTTATAACCGCTTCTTGTATAAAACACTTATAGTGAAGGAGATAAATGGTGATAAAAAAAAGTAATATAATTTTACTTACAATTTTAATTTTTTCTGTGAATGCTTTTGCTTATTGGGAATGGACTCCAAAAAGTAGAAAGTGGATCAACCCAAAATATGCAGTTAAAAGTACTCCCAAAGAACAATTTGAGTGGGCAGAAGAATTGAAAGCTGATGGAAACCTTGAAAAGGCAATAAATGAGCATAGAAAACTTTTGAAACATTTTTCTGATTCAGAATATGCTCCAGAATCTTGTTTTATGCTTGGTGAGTTGTACACACAACGTGGTGATACCAAAAAAGCTTTAAATTATTACGAAAGATTAACAAAAAACTATCCAGGTTCAGCAAGAGTTTTGGATGCTGTGAAAGCACAGTTAGATATGGCTGAAAAAAAAGTTGGTAAAACCTCTTTTCGTCTTTTAAGATTTAAGGAGAAAGATAAAGCCGAAGTTATAGCCGGAATATTAGAGGAGTATCCTTATATAAAAGAGGCAGATGAAAAATCTATTCAACTTGGGAAATTTTATATTGAAATGAAAGAGTATGTTAAAGCAAAAAACGTTTTACTTAATCTTATAGATAAAACTCTGAATCTATCAATAAGGGAAGAAGCCCACTACTTGCTTGTATGCTCTGAATATAGGGCTGTACCTTCAAAAACGAAAAGTGTTGAAGGTTTACAGAAAGTTAAAGTTAGAGCAGATGCTTTTATTGCTTCTTATAGTGATAGCAAGTATTTACAAGAGGTTTTAGATATAAGAAACAACCTATTAAATATTGAGGCAAAAAAATATTTTGATATAGCCTCCTATTATGAAAGAGTAGGAAAAACAAAATCTGCAGATTACTATTACAAAATAGTGGCTGAAAAATATCCGGATACTGATTATGGTAAGATTTCTTCTGAAAAGGTTGGTCCTGTCAATTAGTATAATTTTACTGATTAGCGGGTGTAGTTATAAATTTGTGAAAGGTGGGGACGTTTCTGTTTTTATAATACCAATACAGAACTCTACCCTTATGCCTCAGTTGGATATCTCATTGACTGAAGAGATTAAAAATATTTTTAATAAAAATCCAGGTTTCAACCTTGTTTATTCTAAAGAACAAGCAGATATCTCTATAAATATTGATGTAAAGAAGTTGGTAAGACGTCCTCTTTTTTATTCTAAAGGAGATATTTCTGAAGTTGTAAGTGGAAGATTTAGTGTAGAAGCAGAGGCTACTATTTATAAAAGAGGAGAAGAGGTGTCAAAAGATACGATTAAAGAAAGTTTAGCTTTTCCTCTTTCTGTTATATATAAAGAAGAAGATATGTTGAAGAATATATCTGAAAAATTTGCTAAAAGAATATATTTTTGGTTATTAGATAAATATGAAAACGAATAATTTTGAGGTAGGTATAACTTTAGGTGATTCAGAAAAATGGGAAAAAAAGGTAACCCAGTTAAGAACAAAATATAAAATCTCTGATTTTGATATTAAAACTCTTTTTGCGGAGGAAAAAAAGATTGATACTATTTTAGAAGAGATAGATTATCTTCCTGTTTTTTCTAAAAAAAGACTTCTTAATATAAAAAATTGTGAAAAATTAACAAAATCAGACTGCGAAAAATTAGAGATATATTTTAAGAATCCTCCGGAACATATATGTATATTGTTTGTAGGAATTGATATTAAAGCGCCTTTAAAAAAATATGTTGAAGATTCTGTTGAAGATAACAAGTTTGACTTATTTCCTCAGGTTTTTAAGTTAAAGAGAAAAGAGGATAGAAAAAAACTTATCTCATTATTGATGGAACAACTAAAATATAACGAAAGCGGATTTGCCCCAATAATAACTGCAGGTGAAATATACCTCAAAAATGTTTTACTTAACCAGAGAAGAAAAGATATAGAAACAATAAATAAATTTAAGATTCTGCATCAACTTGATTTTGACCTTAAAAGAGGGGTTCGTCATACTGGAGCAGAATTAGAAATGTTTCTTCATTACATCTTCAAGTAGATTTTTCGCTCTCAGTTTTGAATTTGTTTTGAAATTTTGCCAACCTACTTTTTTTCCTTGCTGCGGTATTTTTATGTATTACATTTTTACCTTTAGCTTTATCAAGCATTCTGAGGGCTTTTTTTACGTTTTCATCAGATTGTTCGGTCTGATCTAAAACAGCTGTTTTAGCTTTTTTTATTGCTGTTTTTATTCTTGTTTTTTCAAATTTGTTCCTTGCGCTTCTCTTCTCATCTTGTCTTTGTCGTTTTAATACACTTGCTTTTTTACCGGACATTATACCTCCTATACAGTACATATTTTTTAAAAATAAAATTTTCTATTGACTGATAAACACTTAAAGTTATAAGATATTACCATAAACTAAACCTTTTATCAAGATTTTTAGTCAAATTATAAGAATATGGAGAGTAAAAAAAAGACCGACTTTGATACCTGTTACAGAATGTATGCTCCCAAAATGTATGGTGTTGCTTTTAAGATGGTCAGCAATCACCACGATGCTTTGGATATAGTTCAGGAAAGTTTTATAAAAGCTTTTAATAATTGGGAAAAATTTCGAGGAGATGCAAAAATTTCAACCTGGCTATTTAGGATTACTCTTAACCAATCGTATGATTTTTTAAGAAAAAAACAGAAAGAGAGAAGCGTTGAGTTAGAAAAAGATGTTGAGGATATCAGAAGAGATTTTGGTGAATCGAAGATTATAAAAGAGGATGTTTGGAAACAGATAAAGAAAGAGATAGATGAATTGCCACCAAGACAGAAAGCAGTTTTTGTT
>JALNXB010000056.1 GCA_023230585.1 bacterium | reverse complement strand
GTTCAACAGGCTCAGAGTAGGGGAACAAAAGGCTTGAACCTTTTGTTAACAGCCCGATTCTTGCTTGAGTTGTAGTAGCACCTCGTAATTCGTTCCTAAACACATACTTTTTTACTGGAAGAAAAGACAAAAAAATAATAAGGATAAATACGAGGGTTGCCACGTCATTAGAAGGCATTCCTCGCAATGCCACAAAACGGCAGTTAAAGACATAAAAGAAAAGCGTATGTGGTGTCTACTCACTCTGGTACTACGGCGCAAACACCTTCCCTTTTCTTGCCTTCTCCCCTTGAGGGAGAGGCATTAAGAGTCGAAGGAGTTACAGAAAATTCACGTGAAAAGATATGGATAAAAAGATAAGAGACTATATTGAAAGATACAGGTTTCTGGAAATACAGAAAAGAATAAAAGAAGGTTTCTTCTTTTCTGTAGCTACTATTGTTTTTTTTGTTTTTGTTACTCTTCTTTTGGAACACATATTTTCTTTTGGTATGGAAGGAATATTTGTTCTCAGGTTAATATTTTTAATGGTTTTTCTTCTTCTCTTGTTTAGGTACTACTATAATGTTGTCTGTTGGAAAAATCTTTCGCATGAAAAACTGACTATACTTATTGAAGAAAAGTTGCCTGAGTTTAATACCCATCTTATTAACTCTTGGCAGTTAAGAGATAACAATGTCTTTCCTTATCCGTTTACAGAACTATTAAAACAGAAAACTGTTGGTTTGACCCAAAAAATTTGTCTTGAAAAATCTTTAGATACTCAAAAACTTACAAAATACAAAAAACTTGTATACATTTCACTATTTCTTTTAATATCTTATTTAACATTTTACCATTCTTATGCCAGCAAAAGTCTTGTTAAATTATTTGTTCCTCTTAAGATGTTTTCAGAAATTATAAAGGTGGAACCGGGCAACTCTACTGTGGAAAAAGGAGCGTCTTTTGAGATATATGTATATCTAAAAGATATGAACATTACCCCCTTTGTTGAGATGAAAAACGGCGAGGTAGGTAAAGAAAAGATGGTCTTAGGTAAAGGGTTTTATTCGTTCAAAATACCTTCTGTAACAGAAGATTTTTATTACAGAATAGTTTGGGACACTAAAAGTACTGTCTGGTATAAGGTTGAAGTAAAAAATAGTACAATTCTTTCCAACCTTCTAATTACTTACGATTTCCCAGCATACACAGGACTGAAAAAGATAAAAGAGGAAAAACTTTTAGGTGAAATATCCACTCTTTATGGGACAAAAATTACTATTGAGACCTTATTTTCTAACCCAGTAGAAGATGTTTCTCTACAGTTGGGTATAAACAATCCAATTAAAGGTAGAGGCAAAGGAAAGAGAAGAACTTTTAGTTTTTACGCGAACAATGCTACCCTTTACCGTTTTAAGTATTACGACCCTTTATCTTCAAAATATAAAGTGACAAATAAAGAAAGGTTTAACGTGGTTTTTGACCGTTCACCCTATATTGAGTTTACTGAACCGGGGAGAGATATATACTTAAAAGGTGGCGGAGATTTGGCCATAACATTGAAAGGAAAAGACGATTTTGGAATAACCTTAATTAAAATAAGGAGACAGATAAATAGAGGAGATGTTTCAGATAAAGACCCTCTGATATGCCAGTTTTCTTTTAAAGGGAAAAAAGAAGTAATAGTTTCTCATACAATAAAAACACCAGAAAAATTTTCTCTTCCTATATTTTATTATGCTGAATGTTTAGATAACTCTCCTTCTGGCAATAAGGGGTTTTCTTCTATTTATAGCATATATCCTTTGACGAAAAGAGGAATGGAAATTCAAGCGGAACAGAAGAAACTTGAGGAAGAGACGTTAAAACAGGCAGAAACATTAAAATCTGCTCTTAAACAATTTGTTAAAGAAGAAAAAAAGGTTTTAGAAGCGACAAAACGGCTTGATAAAAGAGAAGATAGAACCCAAGGGACAGACAAAATTAACGAGATGATAGAAACACAGAACCGATGGAAAGAACTGTTCCAAAAGATACTTGACGATTTGAATAAAATATCTACTCAAACAAAAGGGCAGTTTACTCTTGCAGAAGAACTTGTAGAGATGATATCTCATATCCAGAGTTCAGAAGAACAACTTAAAAAGCAAGCGCTACATCTGGTTATTCCAGCTACTCAATCGGGCTTAGAGTTGGCTGAAGAGATAACTTCAAACCTTGAGAAATGGCTTGCTGAAATACCCGACTTTATAAAGTGGGAGATGGAAGAACCCAAACAAAAATATGATGTACCTGAAGCCGCCCTGCCAGAAGAACTCGAAGATATTATAGGTAAACTTATTGAACAGGAAGAAGATATGAAGGAAGAGATAGAAGATATCACCAGTAGTTGGATGGATAGTTTAGATAAAGGGGCAGGGTGGGGGACCTTGGACGGTCCAATAAGTAATATGAGCGCTAAAGGAGTGACAGGCAATCTTATGCCTAACCAACAAGAAGTAGGAGGCAGAAGCGGAGAAGGGAGAAGCGGGCGTAGTTATGGGGAGATGGTTGAGAAGACTGCGACAGGTAAAGGTGGTCGTAAAACTCCAGCACGGCTTACCCCTGATAATCTTGAACCGGGAGAAATAGAAGATTTGAGCCAAGAGGTATCTTTAGGTCCAACAGGTGGAGGTAAAATAAGCGGATGGGGTCCTGAAGGTTTGGAAGGTCCTCAACCGGGTATAGATTTTAAGTATGATATGCTTGCAGAAAAACAGCAGAAAATTATAGAGAAAACAGAAAGAGTTATCAGAGAGATGAAGGTTTTAAATGTTTACAACCCGCAACTTGAGAAAGCCCTATCTGGTATGAAAGATTTTCATATACAACTTAAAGAAGGTAGGTATAAACAAGGTATGCTTACACAGAAGAATCTTATAATTTCTCACCTTAAAGAAGCAGACACTCTTTTTCTTGTAAATAGAGTTTCTATGGCTGAAAACAGGGGTTCTACCCCAAAAAGTTCATCAGAACTGGGTGGTGTATGGGATGAAAAAGTACCGACAGGGTATGAGAATATGGTTAAAAAATATTATAGGGAAATCTACAAAAAATGAGGTATAAAAAATATTGTTTGTTGTTAGGGTTTTGTCTATTTGTTCTGGTAAACGTTATTGTTTCATCTGAAGATTTTTCTTTGGTTCTTTCATCAGAAAAAAATGTGTATACTCAAGAGGAAGAAGTTTTTTTGATTCTGGAAATAAAAAATATTTCAACAGAAACATTAAAGGTTGGTATAGAATATTTACAACCGAAAGAAAACCAGAATATTTTTATTGGTGGAGATTTTCAACTTTCTATAAAATCAGATGAAGGACCTTTACTTTCTTTTACCAATTATATGCCCCCTGAACCCAGACCTGGAAAAAGAGATGTTGAGATTGAGCAGGGCGAGAAGGTTGCTTGGAAGATTTTTTTTCCGTATTATTACTACCCTTTAAAACTCCCTAACCAGTTTAAAATTCAAATAACATACAAAAACATTGTTTCAAACGAAATAGTTGTTTCAATCAAAGAGACCAAAGGTAAAATAGAAAAAGGTATAGTTCTTAACCCAAACTTTACACAAGGGGAGGGTTCTCCTTTTGGATGGAGGTTGGTAGATAAAAAGGTTGTATGGGATAAAGAAAAAGGCGAATTGGTATTTAATCTTGATAAACAAACCGCCGAAAGTGAAGGTGTGTGGCTCTATTCTCTCTTTCACAAGATAGAAACCCCTACTGAACTGGGTCTTGATATAAAAGTTAAAAGTGGTGCACCTGAGGTTATTGTTTTTGTTGAAGGTTGGGGTATTGTTAGGGATAGAAGACGTAGGTTAGAACGAAACGAGTTGTTTGTTCATCCTAACAAAGAAATGAAGAATTATAGGTTTACGGTCTTATTTAAAAACCCAAAAGTTGAATGGTTTAGAATAAAATTGTTTTCTTACCTGAAAAGCGGGGAAGTCTGGTTCGATTCTGTTGATATGTTCCCTGCAAAATAGGGCGTGAGGATGGTATTGTGGGCAGAGAGAAAGCATAAAATAGAAACGTATGGGGTGTTATTTACTCCTTTTTTTGCCCTCTCTCATTGGGGTCTTGTCCCGAGTACCTCTGAGGGAGTCTGCAGAGCAAGTTAATGGGATGAGATTCCCCTTATATGTCATTCCGGACTTGATCCGGAATCTCGCTTTTTACGTAATGCCTACTACCAACGTGAGTTAGGTTAGAGATTCTGAAACAAGTTCAGGATAACAAAATGGAGAGATATACAATGAGACGTTCTATTTTAATGTTTTTTTTAATTATTATTCCAATTATTTCAACATCTTTTTCTGAAGAACAAAATTGGAACAAAGGGTGGCAATATAGGTTGACTGTTGAAGTAACTTTAAGCAAAGATACTGCTCCAGTAGAAAAAGTGGCTTTAATAAATTTTTTTGGTAAGGCAGGAAAAGAAGATGGTTCTGATATAAGGGTTTTTGATAAAACAGGAAACGAGGTACCTGTATGGGTTGTTTCTGTCTTAAAAGATGACCGTTACCAGATAGTTTTTCCAGTAGAAAAAGAGCTCTATTATGTTTATTATGGAAACCCTCAAGCAACCTCTCCTCAATATAAATGGATGCCTCAGAGAGGCTTAACATTGGAGGTTTATAAAAGGGTAGGTAGATATGTTGAAGATTGGGGAAGAGTGAAAGATGTTATAAAACAGAGCAAAGAAAGAGGTCTTCTTGGTAGAAGTTTTTGGGAAAAGGTGTGGGATGGAACAAACCCTTTTGAGAGTGAGAAAGATACGGTAAGAATATATGAAGGATATTTTTATCTATTCAGTCCTGACAAATTGGTTTTTGCAACCTCTTCTGCTGGTCCTTCATACATTTTCATTAATGATAACCTTATAGCTTATTGGGAAGGTTGGCATAGAGCAGAACCTTATGTAAGACCAGGAAGAACAGGCGAAGTTTTTCTTGAGAAGGGGCTACATAAGTTCACCTATTACCATATAGGAAGGCCAACTCAGGAGATATCTGTTGCCGCGATAAAAGATAAAAATGAACAATTTATTGTTATACAGCCCAATTTTTTTCTACCAATATCAAAGGCCTCCATAACAAAGTTAGAATCTTATAAAAACAGTATAACTGGAGGGTTTGAATGGGAAAATACTAACTATTTAAAAAAAGAAGAATGGGAACTGATTACTTTTAAGTTTAAAGATAAATCTTTTCCACCTCAAGATATAAAAAAGAGGAGTTGGTCTTTTGGTGATGGGCAGAAGGCAGAAGGTAAAGAAGTTACACATACATACCTAAAAGAAGGTATCTACCCTGTTTCTCTTGAAGTAAAAGATAAAAATGGAAATACCAACAAAGTAACCCTTAATGTTTTTGTTAGACAGGATTATAAGCAAACAAGGATAACGTCATTATCTACCAAGAAGTATATACAAGAGTTTGAGATGTTTAATCTGAATAAGTTTAATACTGACCTACTTTTTAATCTTGCAGGTATATATAAAAGTTACGGTATGAACAGTGAAGCGTTGAAGGTATACCTTGTATTAGATAAAAAAACTCTCAATGAAAACGAGAAACGTAGGGTGCTTATTGAATCTGCTTCTCTTGCCTGCAAAACAGGTGATTATGATTATGCGGAACAGGTCTATATAAAACTTCTTTCGAAGAAAACGGAACCATATATCCAATTAAAACTTGCATCTTTATATCTGAAAAAAAGAGAATTTGAAAAAGCAGAACCAGAATTTTTAAAAATTATTGAAACAGAAACTTGTTCCCAAGAAGACAAAAGGAGGGCCTCTATAGGGATAGGCGATATATGGAGGGCTAAAGGGGATTATGATAAAGCGTTAAACATTTATAGGGAGGCACTTATATCTGAAAATATTGGTATCAAATCAGGTTCTTTTGGGCAAACTGTTATATCAACTCTTAGAGCAAAAAATTTTAATTCTGCCTACGAGAAACTTGTTCAATGGGCACAAGAAATACCTGTTGCGAAACTTGAAGGAAACTGGTCGGTACTTCTTGCAAGAGCATATATGCTTAATAAAGAATATAAGAAAGCAGTAGATGAATTGGAAGTTTTAATAAGAGTAGTAGGCGAAAGAGACAATATATATATTCCTGTTGCTCTGTATCTTGCTGGAGAATCCTATGAAAACCTTGGAAATAAAGAGAAAGCAAAACGTTACTACCAAATTATCATAGAAAAACATCCTTCGTCTGCCATTGTGTCTCAAACGTATAAAAAACTTGAAGGTCTTCGATAGTGCCTTACGAAGGTTTGCTCTTTGTTTTCTATAAACTGAATCTTTTATCGTTTTAAACTCTTTATCCAACGTTGTGTGCTTATCTTGTAAAATATGTATTTTTGTGGTATATTTAATAATGTTTATGGAGATATTGTATGCAAAAAGTGTTTATGGCTATCGGCGCACATGCCGACGATATAGAACTGAATGTGGGCGGTACTCTTTTGAAGTACAAAGATAAAGGGTATAGAATTGTTTATGTGATGGCGACCAATAATATGTCTGGCGGATGGAGTAAAATCCAGCCTGATGGGAGCGTTAGAGTTGATACCCCCGGTACTCTTGAGATGATGAAACAGCGCAAGATGGAATCTGCTAAGGGCGCTGCTCTTTTGGGTACTGTTCCCGTGCATCTTGACCACCCTCAGAGGCATTATAATGGGGATGTAAAAACAAACAATACTGTGTGTTGGGGCAGGCATTGTGCGGAGTTGAGGTACGGCAGTTCTCTTCCTGAAGGCGTACCTGTTGATGTGCCGACTATAGTGACTGCTTATGAAGATGATAAGTCCTGCGATACTCTTGCTGATTTAATTTTGCAACATAACCCTGAATGGATTGTGACCCATGGGCTTGTTCAACAGGATATTGAACATATTGGAACTGCGCTTCTGGTTTTGAATAGTTATAGAATTGCTAAAAAAAGAGGTTATAGAGGTGGTCTGCTTTTCTGGAGAGAAAGACATACATATCTCGGTGAAACCAATATTAAATGTGATGTTTATGTGGATATTACGGAATATATTGAGAAAAAGATAGACCTTATCTCTGTTCATAAATGCCAGATTCCGTTTCCTCGAAGACCTGGTTTTTTTCCAATAGTTTCAAATAAAATGTGGGGCAAAAGCGTAGGTTGTGGTGCTGCTGAGGTGTATGCTATTGTGTCTTCTGGAGAAGGAACAACATCTTTATCTTGAACGAGGAAATAATAGATTAATGCCAAAAACAATAATGTTCATAGGAGCCCATTCAGGGGACATAGAAATGTTTGCAGGCGGTACTCTTGCGAAATGTTTTGACAGAGGTTACCGTATAATTTATATTATTACTACGAACAATATGTCAGCAACGGGGTTAATATGCCCCTTTAGCGATACTTTAAAAGTTGATAAATCTACTCCTGTAGAAATGATGCAACTTAACAAACTCAAGGTTGTTTCTGTTGCGTCTAAGGTAGATACTTACCCTGTTTTTCTTGGACACCCTCAACGCAACTATATTGACCAGAACGGGGGTATGGAAGAAATAAGGTATGGCTGTAAAATACCTCAAGGGGTTGGCGAGGATGTACCGACTATTCTTACTGCCCACGAAAACCAAGGGGCAAGAAACGAGTTGAAAGATATCATTCTTAATAAAGAACCATACTGGGTAATTACTCATGGTGTGAACAACGAACAGATTGAACATCTTGCAACGGCTCTTCTTGTAGCAAAAAGTTGCCAGGATGCTGTTGCTGAAGGTTTTAAAGGTGGGCTACTTTTGTGGAATGAAGGAAATTCGGAGATAGGCACAACAAATAATCTCTGGGATGTTTCTGTGAATATTTCGGAATGGATTGACAGAAAAAAAGAATTTGTAGAAATAGGCGCATCACCAAAAGCCTTTCATTATATAAGAGATGTGAATAAAGATTGGGGCAACAAATGTGGTTACGAATATGCTGAGGTATTTATAGTCGCTGAACGTGGAAGTTATGAAACTTTAAGTTGAAAAATTAAGAAACACCAACAATCTTTTTATATGAATATATTGCAATAAGTTTGGATTAAGGAGAAAAAATGAGGGTAGGAGTAGTTGGGTTAGGAGCAAGAATAAGTGGAGTAATTAACCATACCTTGGCAAATATAGAACCAGATATTAAGGTGGTGGGGGTTGTTGATCCTGATGAACAAGGAGCGCGTTCAAGGCTTTCTGAGCAAGATAGAGATAAAGCCGTTTTTTATAACTCCTTTGAAGAGATGGTAAAAAAAGGGAAACTTGATGCTCTTGCTATTGGAACAAGGTGTAACTTACATACTTCTTACGCTATAAAAGCAGCAAAACATTCTATACCACTTTTTCTTGAAAAACCTGTTTCTATCAATATGGAACAAGCGATTGAACTGGAGAAAGCTTTTGAAAATTCAAAGTGTGAAGTAGTTGTCGGTTTTGGCTTGAAAGCAAGTCCTTTATGTCGGTTTGTAAAAGAGAAACTTGAAAACGGCGCTGTAGGTAACCCTGAACATATAATGGCTTGGAACTATGTTCCTTATGGTACTGTGTATTGGGAGCAACCTTATAGAGACTATTCTATTACCCAAGGATTGTTTTTACAAAAGGCTACCCACGATTTTGATTATATATCATACCTTATGGGTTCACCTATAGTGAGGGTAGGAGCCATGGCAACTTTTATGCATATCTTTGGAGGAACAAAAGAGAAAGGTCTTAAATGTTCTGAATGCAAAGAGACTGATACTTGTCTTGAAAGCCCTACAAATAGAAAATTAAACGGTTCAGGACATCATACAAAAGACCATATGTGTGTTTATAGTGTTGACTGTGGCTCTCTGGAGGAAGGCACAAATGAAGATTCTTCAAGTGCTTTATTAGAATTTGCTTCTGGAGCACACGGAGTATATACACAGGTCTTTTACACAAGAAGAGACGCAGCCGCAAGAGGGGCTACAATAAGCGGTTACCACGGTACACTAAGATTTGATTGGTATGAAAATGAAATAAAGTATGTTAGGCACCACAAACCTTTTTCTGATACTATTAAATCAGGGGATGTTGCGAGCCATTTTGGTGGAGACAATATACTGGGAATAAATTTTATTAATATTGTAAAAAACAAAGAAAAATCTATAGCTTCTATACAGGATGGTATTCAGAGTGTATACGCTTGTCTTGCAGCGAAAGAGTCTTTGGTAAAAAATAGAATGGTTAAGATAAGGCAGGTTGGACAGGTATAATATAGGTTACACATTGGATTGATATTTATAACAAGATACTTCTATTAACAATATTTAGAATAAAGGAGTTTTAATGGGAAAACTTAAAAGAAAGATGGGGCTTATCCATAGAAAAAAAGTAAAAGCAGCTAAAGAAAGCCTTAAAGCTATGGATAAAGGTAAAATTTCTTATGAGCAACTTGGAAGCAGAGCCCAAAAGATGCTTGCTAAAAGATTAAAAGCAGGGTATAAACTACCTACTAAAAATGTAGCAGAAAAAAAAGAATAATATTTGAGTTTTAGATATTTGGAGAGGTCGCATAGAGGCCGAGTGCGCGCGCTTGGAAAGCGCGTATCCGGAAACGGATCGTGGGTTCGACTCCCACCCTCTCCGCTTAATATGGTATATTTTAAGTGAATCTTTAAGTAATAATTTTAGTAAAAAACAAGAAGAGAACGTCATTCCTTTCTATAAAAAGCTACAAGAACTTTTCGTTTTGAGAGTAAAAACGAGTTACAATTACCTGCATAGTTTAACAATATTCTAATTAGTTAAGTTCTAAACTTTAGGGGGAGATATGAAATCTTTTTATAAAAAAGGTTTTGGAGATGTGGAACTTAACCTGCTTGAAGTTATGGATAATATGGAGATTATTGATGGACACGAACATACCCATCCAGAAGAAGCAAGGTTAGAAAAAAATGTTGATGTGTTTACTCTCTTTTCACATTACACCCATAGAGACCTTAGTAGAGCAGGGATGTCAGAAACAACATATAAGAGTCTTTTTGATACAAATCTTCCAATTGAAAAAAGATGGAAAGAGTTTATGCCTTATTGGGAAAATATAAGGCATACTTCCTACTCGAGAGCGGCTTTACTTGCGGCTAAAAAGTTTTATGGGGCTGAAGATATTAACCAAGACACCTATCGAAGCATATCTGAAAATATGAAAAAAAATAATAAGCCGGGTATCTACAAAAAAGTTTTTAAGGATGCCTGTAAAATAAAAACTTGTCTTTGCCAGTGTGGTCGGACAGATGTAGACCCTGATTTTTTTACTCCAGTTATGCCTTTAAGGGGTGGATTTGGCGAAGCAGTTATTGATAAGATGACAGGAAAAACCATATTTTTGGCACCTACAACTTTAAGATTAAAGGAAAACAACAAAATTAAGACTCTCGATGACTACCTTGCTCACATTCAAAATTATATTGATATAGTAAAAAAAGATGGTGCTGTTGGGTTGAAAATGATATCTTTTCCGTATGTTGAAACAATAAAAGAAGACGCAAGAAAAGAGTTTGTAATGCTCAAAGAAGGCACACATATAGAAGGAAAATTGTTTGACAGTTATACAATAGATAAAGCACTAAAGTACGCTTCTAAAAAAGGTTTAACCATTGCTGTACATACTGGTTACTGGGGCGATTTTCGATACCGCCACCCTTTACATATAATTCCGCTGTTGATTAAATATCCAGACGTTAAGTTTGATATATATCATCTTGGTTACCCCTGGGTAAGAGAGACTATTATGTTGGCAAAAGGTTTTAGTAATGTTTGGCTTAACCTTTGTTGGACTTATGCAATATCTCAAAAATGTACAACTGATGCTATCGACGAGATTATAGATGCGGTACCTATAAATAAAATAGTAGGTTTTGGGGCTGACTATAATATACCAGTAGAGAAGGTGTTTGGTCATCTTGTTATGGCAAAAGAGAGCCTTGCAAGTGTTTTAGGAAAAAGAATACGGGAAGGAACTATGACAGAAAAGCAAGCTCATACCATAATAGAAAAATGGTTCTGGGAGAACCCTAAGGAATTATATAATTTACAATTTTAATGTTATATAATCAACAAGTTGCATTAAAATTGAAATATTTGACAGTTAGAGAGTTTTTGATTATTATTTATATTTAATGAAACAATTTCAGCCGGAGTGGTGAAATGGCAGACGCGCCGGATTCAAAATCCGGTGAGGGTAACCTCATGAGGGTTCGACTCCCTCCTCCGGCAGTATAAGTGGAACTTAATGAACCCGAATGAGGCTAAAGGGAATGGGAAAAAGGTTTTCCCATGCTTTCGTTTCGGGAGAGGAACATTAAGGAGAGGAAGCCCCTCTCCTTAAAGAGCGGAGCGACTCGTGACGGGTTCGACTCCCTCCTCCGGCAGTATAAGTGGGACTTAATGAACCCGAATGAGGCTAAAGGGAATGGGAAAAAGGTTTTCCCAT
>JALNXB010000055.1 GCA_023230585.1 bacterium | reverse complement strand
TAGTGTATAGGATAAAAACGAGGATTGCCGCAGTCACACAAAGCGTTCCTTCGCAACGACAAAAAGCGTCGGTTAGCACCTCGTAATTCGTTCCTAAACACATATTTTTTCATATAAGACAAAATGGGAAGTACAGAATAATGTTGGAAAGACAAAAAAGGAGAAAAGATGTTTATCGATATTCATACACATGTTATTAATATGTGGAACGCAAAACCAGAAGACTACTTTACAGCTGACGACCTTGTAAAGACAATGGATAGTTTGGGTATAGAGAAATTTGTTGTGCTCCCTATTGGCTGTAGCCCTGAAACTCGATATTTTTATTTTGGTACTGAGGAAGTTCTCGAGATGCATAAAAAATACCCAGATAGAGTTATACCTTTCTGTAACATAGACCCACGTTCTGGTTCTAACTCAGACAAGACAGATTTTTCTTGGATACTTAACCGTTACAAAGATTTAGGTTGTAAAGGTCTTGGAGAGTTGACCGCAAACCTCTATTTTGATGACCCAAAATGTATCAATCTTTACCAGTATTGTGGCAAGGTTGGGTTTCCAATAATTTTTCACTTATATAGTAAATTTAGCGGAAGTTACGGGCTGGTTGACGACCTACATCTGCCTCGCATTGAAAAAGCCTTACAGTTATGCCCAGAAACAGTTTTTATGGGACATGCAACAGGTTTCTGGTCTGAAATAAGTAGCGGGGTGACAGAAGAAACAAGGATAGGGTACCCTAAAGACCCTATACCTGGTCCAGGTAGGGTTTGTGAATTGATGAAAAAATATCCTAACCTATGTGGCGATCTTTCAGCTGGAAGCGGTTTTAATGCTATAACCAGAGATATGAAATTTGGGTATTGGTTCCTCGAAGAATTCCAAGACCAACTTTTATTTGGTACCGATATCTGCCATAAAGGACAGACGTCTGAAATAGTATCTTATATGAACGATTCTTTAAAAAATAACCATATTTCAAAACAAGTATACGAAAAAATTACTGAGAAAAACGCAAAAAGATTGTTAAAACTTTAAGGAGCAAAATGGCGCTGGTTAAACTTGCTAGGATGAAAAAATTTATAAATATTCCAAGAGATGCTGAAATTCTCTTAAACAATTCCCGTAAAGAGATAAAACTTGCTCTCAATATAAAGATTGCAGACGAAAACCTTGCCTGTTTAGATACTTTCATCGTTTACCATAACACTGCTCTTGGTCCTGCAAAAGGTGGGATAAGATTGGCACCAGATGTTTCTTTTAAAGAGGTTAGAACCCTTGCCGAGATAATGACTTATAAGAATGCTCTTATGAGGTTACCTTTTGGGGGCGGAAAATCAGGTATTAGGTTAGACCCTTATAAAATCGAAACTTCTGCAAAAGTTGCAATAATAAAAGAGTATGTGCGTATGATAAGAGAGGAACTCTATTCAGGGTCATATATACCAGCGCCTGATTTAGGTAGTTCTCCTTTGGATATGGCAGTTATTTATGGTGAGACCCGTAAACCAGAAACTGTAACTGGAAAACCTATTGTTCTTGGGGGGCTTTCTGGAAGAATTCAAGCAACAGGGAGAGGGCTTTCAAAAGCCACCAAACTTGGTGTAGAGAATATATTAAAGAAAAACATTGAAGGTACAAATGTTGCTATACAAGGTTTTGGGAACGTAGGAAGATGGACGGCACACTTTCTTTCTGAAATGGGAGTTAAAGTAATAGCCGTTTTTGATATTGGAGGAGTGATATATAACAAAAAAGGAATTGATATAGAGGCTCTTTTCAAGTACGCTCCTTTAAGTAAAGACAGTATAAATAATTTTCCTTTTGCAGAAGCAATAACAGAGGATGAATTTTTCTCTCTTAAAACAGATGTTTTTATCCCTGCTGCAGTTGAAAGTGTTATTACAAAAAGTACCGCACAATTAATGCAAGCAAAACTTATTGTTGAAGGTGCTAATAACCCTACTACTGAAGAAGGAGAAGAGGTGCTTTTAAATAAAGGGATAAACATCTTACCAGATTTTTACGCTAATAGTGGGGGAGTGATTGCGTCTTATATTGAATGGAAAGATTCAAAATCTGGCAACAAGACTTCCGAAAAAGAGGTCTTTGAACTGATAGATGCTAAAATAGATTCTGTCTTTTGGCAAGGTATGAAAGCTAAAAAGAAATTAGAGTCAACTTCGAGAGAGGCATTCTTTTATATTGCGCTGAACACTCTTTTGGAGGCTATGGAAGCAAGGCTTTGGATTTAAAAAAGTATGTGGTGTCTACTCACTCTGGTACTACGGCGCATACACCCTCCCGTTTTTGCCTTCTCCCCTTGAGAATTATAGGTATTGGAAATCCCCAAGGGTTTGCAGAGAGGTTAATGGGATGAGGTTTATCCACCGAAGCCAACCTACGCTAAAATACAAGCTTCGGCAGGTAAACCTTGGCGTAGGTGGAGGGGTAGTTGGCAGGCTAAAAAAATGAATAACAGAGCGATAAAAGGCGGAGACTTCCCCTGCATGTCATTCTAGACTTGATCCGGAATCTCGTTTTTCACTACCCCCATTCCGTCTTTGCGAGTTTTATCCCACAGAAATACGCCGTCGCCCCTATTTTTATATCGGCAGGATTCTAAATTTCAACATAAGAATAACTAAAATAAAAACCAAAAACGAGACAAGCAGTGTAATAAAAATAGTCTTAAAAAGTTGCTCCCAACTAACCTCTTTAGCCATTTTTATCTTTTTTGTCAACTCTTCAATTATATCCAGTTTCTTTCTCTGTGAATTAGGTGGGTAAGCAGGGATATAGGTAAACAATTTTCCTAACCCTAATGTTAATTTCATTCTTACATTTATTGCGCATCCCGATGCTTCAAATAATATACTAAGGTTACGTCTGCGAAGTTTAACTATTCCCATAAGCAAACTCGGCACTAAAATAGTAGCAAGAATAATGATTATCGTTGTTAAAAAATGTCCTAATTTCACCTGTGATACAGCCCTTGCTATATAAGCAAAAGAGGAACCTATTGCGGCAATTGCTACTCCACCTCCAACCATAAGGTCTCTGGTTACGCTTGCACCTGTAGGGGCTACAAGAGTGCCTTCAAGTTTAGCTTCTTTTGTTTTTGCAAATTTTTCCACCTGATTTTTTATTGAATCTGCAAGTTTTATAAAAGGTGCTTTAATAGACTCGAGAAGCCCTATTGGGTTTACTATTATATCGATTACTTCAGCATCCCACTCTTTACCGTCCCTTGTAAAAAAGACGCCTCTTTTGCCAATTCTTAAGTTACCTGAATCTCCTGAAGTAACAGATGTAGCAACATTAAATTGTGTTTCTCCGTTATCTTTGCTTGTTACAGTAAGATATATAAGGTATACATTACTTTCTTGAGCAATCTTTTTATGTGCAGGCATATTGTTCACAAGAATAGTAAACGGCATTTTTCTACCGTCTATAATAAGTGTCCCAACTTCAAAAATAGAGCGTATCTCAGGATTATAAACGTTAGAGAAACTTGCTGAATTGTTAGCAAACTCAAATAAAAACTTTTGGTAAAGGAGCAATTTTTCAACATCTTTTATATGTTTGATTTCTTCAGCTACTGCTAAATCTTGTTTTATAAGTGTATATATCCTCTCTTGAAATCCTTCCTCTATATATTTACGTAAAAGAGCAACATCTATTTTTTCAACCTTTTCTCCTTTTTTATTATCGGTATAATCTTTGTAAGGAGCAAAAATGTTTTTAACATTCTCCCATTTTTCAAGGTCTAATCGAGATATATTTTCATCATAAATTTTTACCAAAACTTTTTCTTTAAAATCAGATATATCTTTTGAATATAAAGAATTTATATAACCGTCAAGATATAATGTGTTTTCATTATTTATTTTAGCGAGAGGAGCTGTTTTTAACCTATCAAGTATAAGAGATTTATCAGTAAAATCTATCTCTTCAAGTTCTTTCTCTTTCAATTGTAATGATTCTTTCACTCTGCTATCAAACTGCGATATAGCGCATTGAGCAAAAAACTCATCTACCTTTCTTGCAACCTTTTTTAATGAACTGTACGCCTCAATGGTATTTCTTCCCCACACCATAATATCTGTATTTTCCTGGTTATCTGGAATTTGACCCTTCTCAAGCCATTCAAGGTAAAGTGAAGCCTGAGTGAAAAATTCTGATGTCTGTGTGGAATTAATACCTAATTTACCGCTTGCAGCATTTGAACTACCGATTGTTTCCATTATAAGAACTATAAGGTCAGAAAGTTCTTTATCGGTTGTTGCATCAGGCGCTATAACCCCATCTCCGTTGGTGGTTGAACTTGCCATTATTCCTTGAAGATTTCTTACTTGGGAAAGATTGATTCTGTTAGGAGAGTTAGGTACATTTAGGTTTGAAAGAATAATTTTTGAGGTATCTTGCAATGTTTTACCTTCGGGGATATCAATATTAATATTATCAAGCAGAAGTACATCTGTTCCTTCAGATAAATGTGAACAGTCTTTCAATATGTTAAAAACCCATTGCACTGCATATTTTATCTCATCGGTTCTTATTCTACCATTCTCATCAGTATCAAGGTATTCCAGAAATTTTTTATCAATGTTAAGTATTTCTATAGGCAAACTTGTTGCAGCCCATAAAGCTTCATCAAGGTCAACAATTTTCCTCAAATCTTTCGGTTTTTCAATATTTAACTGATAACTGCCCCCGTAATTATTAAACAGATATTTACTCATATTTTATCCAATAAAACTTTTCTTAATCCAGTACGCAATTGTTTTTATATCAAAACGCTTATTTTAACATAGTTTTGCATAATTACATTATCTTTTCAATAGAACAGATTGATTGGCGTATCCTCTCTTCATTTGCAACAAGAGCAATTCTTAGATACCCTTCACCATATTTACCAAACCCAATACCCGGTGAAACTGCTACACCTGCTTTATCCATAAGATATAGACTAAACTCTTTTGACCCCATCTCCTTAAATTTGTCAGGTATTTCGGCCCACAAATACATAGTTGCTTTAGGTTTCTGGACCTTCCATCCGATCTTATTTAAACCTTCAACCAAAATATCTCGTCTTCTCTGGTATGTTCCAACTGTTTCATCTATATATTTTTGGTCAAGACTCAAAGCCGCTACCCCTGCCTCTTGTATAGGAGCAAACATACCATAGTCGTAATAACTTTTAAGTCTTGCTAACGCTTTTATTATATACTTATTACCGACAGCAAAACCCACTCTCCAACCAGCCATATTATAAGTTTTAGAAAGAGAGTAGAACTCTATACCGACCTCTTTAGCCCCTTCTGTTTGAAGAAAACTTGGAGCTTTATACCCGTCAAACCCAAGTTCAGCGTAAGCATTATCGTGGATAACAATAATATTGTTCTTTTTAGCAAACTTTACAACTCTTTCAAAAAAACCTATATCAGCAATCTGTGTGGTAGGATTACTTGGAAACCCTATCACTATAGCCTTTGGTTTTTCACTACCTAAAAAATTTTCAGGTAAGGTTGGAGTAAAATTGTTCTCTTTCGTTAAAGGCATATCATATATTTTTGCGCCTGCAATAGCCACACTATAAAAATGGCTTGGGTAGGTGGGGTTAGGTACCATAACTGTATCGTTGTGGTTAAAGATTGCAAGAGCAAGGTGGTTAACACCCTCTTTAGAACCAATACATACGATAGACTCTTCTTGAGCATCAAGCACTACTCCAAACCGTTTTTCGTACCATTCGCATACACCTTTTCTTAACGCCATTATACCTTTTGAAACGCTATAACGGTGAGCTTCCTTATCACTGGTTGCCTCTATCAATTTCTCTATAACAGGTTTAGGTGCAGGCATATCAGGGTTACCCATACTCAAATCTATTATATCCTTACCCTCTTTGATAAGTATTGTTTTTCTATCATTAATCTCTTGAAATATATATGTAGGAAGATATCTTATCCTTTCAGATTCTATATTTTTAAAGAGTTCTTTATTCATTTTTAAGTCCTCCCTTATTTTATTGAAAACTCAAGAGTTTTACCATTGTTGAAAACCCCTCTACTATATATTCTTATCTTATCTTGGTCGGTTATTTGTCCAGAAATTTTTGTTTCAATCTTATATTTTTTGAGGGTTTTCATTACTTTTTCGGGGTTATCTGTTATTACCATCATACCTTGACCCATATTCCATGTCAAATAAGCCTCTCTATCAGTAATATTTCCTTCCTTTTGAACTAAAGACATTAGTTGGCAAGGTTCAAACGGATCGGATATCTCTGCTCCAAGCCCAGTTTTTGATATTACTCTTCCAAGTTTTCCCGGTATACCTCCACCTGTTATATGTGCAACACCTTTAATGGAATCTAACACATCTAACACAGCTTTTGAATATATAACAGATGGTTCAAGAGCCATATCTCCAAGTTGTTTTCCATCCACTTTTTTTGTATGCCATTTTTGACCATGCTTTTTTTCCATAACGTTTCTTACGAGAGAAATTCCGTTTGACCTGAACCCATACTCTTTAAAACTAACAACAGAATCACCTTCAACTATTTTTCTGCTATCAAGTTCTTTTTTTATAACACTTAACACAGTGCCGCCCCAATTATAATTTATATCTCCATATCCAGACACTCTTCTACCCAACTCTGCAATCTCACCAGATATAACTGCAACCCCTGCAACCTTTGCTGCTTTTTCCATACCATTAGCTAACTCTTGAACAATTTTTTTATTAAGAGAGTTCATATCCAAAATATTAGATATAGCAATAGGTTCAGCCCCATATCTAACAGAATCATCGCATAACATAGCAAAAAGGTCGTAAGCCATAGTATCGTGTCTACCCATTCTTTCTGCAAACTCCACCTTTGTCCCTATGCCATCGCTATTAAGCATAATCTTAAAAACTCCAAGAGATATAGTTATCACTCTGTGCAGACCTTTCTGTTCAATAACTTTTACTTTACCTAACTTATTGTTTCTATTTGAAAATGTTTTATCAGCAGATTCAGACATTATATGAGAGCATATATCTCCAAGTTTGACGTCAACCCCTGCTTGTTTATATGTTGCCATTACTGCCTCCAATTTTTTTTGAGTTCATCAAAGGAAATTTCAAACAACAGTTTATTTTTAAGGGTACCTACAAACTTTTTTTCTTTAGTTGTAACACCTATATTTATCAATTTTAAACCGTGTTTTGTATATATTTTCTTTAATGGTGTTAGATTCTCGTTTTTTACTTCCAATATGTATCCGATAGATTCAGAAAAGAGTCCATAATCTTCCCTCATATTCCCAATAAACTCCATATCCAGTTGAACTCCAATACCATTTTTACCAAGAAGAAGCATCCTTGTTAAAGCCGCTGCCATCCCGCCATTTTCAATAACAGCAGAAGATAAGAACAACTCTTTCTCTGAAGCCTCTAAAACTCCGTATTCCAGTTTACTTGCTTTATTAGGGGTAACATAAGGCAGGTTTTTTCCAACCTGTTTCTTTAACCTTGCATATTCAGCCCCTTTAAACTCGTGTCTTCTTTCGCCAACAAGAACCAAAATATTGTCTGCCTCTTTCAACCCAGTAGTAACAGCTTTTTTGAAATCAGAAATATACCCAAAAACAACAGGAACCATTGAAGGGTCGATTGCCTTTTCTTTACCTTTACTTTTTAGAGTGTTTTTCATAGACACATTTCCTGCAACAACAGCCACTGGTTCTTTCTCTTTATATATGGGAATCCTACAGGCTTTGTTTAACCCATCTATGCCTGCTGAGAAATGGTGGTAATGCTCTGGAACATCAGGGTTCCCGTAATTGCAACCGTCAGCTATAGAAGTAGGTTTTAGTCCAGATGTAGCAAGTTTTAGTCTTGCAATAATAGTTGCAAGGTACGCTTGTTCTAACGGCGTTCCGTCTCTACCGTGTATAGATTTGCCTCCAAAAACAAGAGATATACCAATATTTTTATGGTTTTTATCTTTTCTTAAAGGTACTATAACCGGCACATCTGTTTCGTCTGGCTTTGTTACAAGTAAATCAGGTTTTTCAAGTTTCATTTCGTTAAAAATCTCTTGTTTAGAACAGACATTTGTTGAAGATATTACATTGAGAATTTCTTGCTTCAAAGATTTTGGTTTAGGAGTGGAGAAGAGTTTTCCAGTTTTCTCAGTTTTTATTCCTTTAGGTTTATAAACAGGTGCCTCAATAATAAGACTTAACGGAATATCACAGTATACCACTTTCTTATCTCGTATTATAAACCTATCCTCTGCTAAAACTTTACCAACTACTGCTATCTTACCGCCATACTTATTAAAATTTGTATCTTTTTTGAATATCTCAAGTATAACTTCAGTTGCTTTATCTGATGCTATAACCATATTTCTTTCTTGGTCTTCGCCAACCGCAAGAGCAAGGGGATGAACCTTAGCGCCTTCTGGCACAGGAACTTTTTCAGTAAATATTTCTATACCGTACCCTCTCGGTGCAACCTGTTCTGCTGTTGAGCAAGTTAAACCAGCAGCACCCATATCTTTAAGAGACATCTGAGAAAACAGTTTTTTTGATACAAGAGTTTTCTTAACTTTTTCAAAAACATCAAAAGTCGCTTTTTCAAGTAAAGGATTTGCTCCAAAAGATATCTCTATTTTCTTACCTTCTTCAAAAGCCTGTGAAGCAAAAGAAGCTCCACCAACAGCAGCTCCTGCTGTTGGTTTGCCAATATATATTAAATTGTACCCAACCCCTTTTTGAGGTACTACATTGGGTATCAGGTCATCTTTCTTTACAACCCCAACTGCGGCAACATTCATAAGACAGTTATGTTTGAAAGATTCATCATAATATACATCTAGAGCAATAATTGGTAACTCCATACCTTTACAGTAAAAAGAAGCCCCTTCAATAGCGCCTTTTAGAACATTTTTTGATGTAGGTGTTGCTTTTGGACCGTATCTTAATGAAGCACCTACACCTACATTTGTTGCACCCATAGCAAATATATCTCTTAAAACACCTCCAACTCCTGTTGCTGCTCCATCAAAAGGGTTTATTAGGGTAGGGTGGTTATGAGATTCTATCTTAAAGACAGCGTAATAGTCACTTTTACCAATTCTTACAGCGCCCGCTTCGCTATTTTTGCTTTTTAAAACATAACTATTATCTCTCACAAGATTTTTAAGTTTATGTTTAGAATTTTTATATGAACAATGGTCTGACCATAAACTGTCAAGTATATAAACCTCAGTAAGAGTAAGAGGTTTTTTTGCTCTTTTTTGGGCTTCTTTAAATTCAGCGAAGGTAAGCCCCCAGCCATTCTCTTTTCTTATCTTTTCAAAATCACTTATCTTCATTTTTGCAAAATCAAAAATCTGGTTTTTATACAGCATATTTCCCTCCATTATTTAGCTGTTATTTTGTTACCTTATTCTATTTTACTACAATAGAGAGAAATTATAAAAAAATATACTAAATAAAAGAATTGTAGAAACAAAAGCAACACCTCCAAACACCCTTTTTTATCTCCTCTATTTTGTCATTGCGAAGGTATGTCTGCCCAAGCCAACATACGCTAAACTACAAGCTTTGGCACGTATACCTTGGCGTAGGCTGAAACTCACTTGTACCAAGTGATTATAAAATGCTTGACAAAATCGAAGAATAAAGAGTAAAATAAGGTTAAAATAAAACCAAGCTCCGCCCGGGAAGAAGTCCCTCGGAGGTACTCGGGATAAATCCCGAAAGGAGGTGAGAAAAATGAAAAAAAGCAGATCAGGTTTCACCCTTATAGAGTTACTTGTAGTTATTGCAATTATAGCAATTTTAGCGGCTATGCTACTCCCTGCTCTTAGTAAAGCCAGAGCAAGAGCAAAAGCGACTGTATGTATGAATAACCTTAAACAGCTCGGTACAGCTCTTCTTATTTATGCTGACGATTTTGATGGTTTAATTCATACACATATCTACAACACAGATATATACAAGAACTATTTTTCCAAGGATATCGCAGTCTGTCCTACTGCTTTACCGTACACCCATACAGCAGACAAAGACAATTACGGAAGGTCTACCTATGGCATAAGAGCGGGCTACCTTTGGCCAGGACTTGAATTTCAGAATAACACTATAAGAACTTCTCTTTTTGCAAGAAACAATCCGTCTTCTTTATGGATTTTTGCCGATTCTATAAGGTTGCGTGAACCAAAAACATCAAATGTTTACAGATACCAATATGCAAGTTGCGATTATAGAGAAGCAGTAGAAGGTTTTGTACATTTCAGACATTCTAACCGCGCAAATCTACTATTTGTAGACGGGCACGTAGAGTCTGTAAGTATAGATAGATTTTCAGCTGTAACAAAGGTGCACGGAGTTGCAGCGTCTATTCCTACGTGGGCAGTATCTGACAATAATTATAATATTGTGCCAGTTTCTGTATACCCGTAATTTAATTTATACTAAAGTTTTTCTTCTTACAAGCCAAAAGTAAAAAAGGTGAAAAATGAAAATAAAAAAACTTTTCTATAAAGGTAGGCATACCTTAAAAAATGAGCTACGCCAAAAAAATTTTCACTCAAGTAAAGGGTTCACTCTAATAGAACTACTGGTGGTAATAGCAATCATAGCGATTCTTGCTTCGATGCTTCTCCCTGCTTTATCAAGGGCAAGAGAACAAGCAAAAAGAGCTGCCTGCATAAACAACTTGAAACAGTTAGGTCTTGCTTTATTGATATATGCTCAGGATTGGGGCGGCTATTTCCCTTACCACGACTTTGACGATGCAACAGTATGGAGCGGGCATGCAAATTTTGGTACCGGATTTATTTCCTCTAAACCGAATGTTTCTCTTGCACTACTCACAGGGCAGATAGACCCTTCAACGCCTGAATTTGAATCAGCCCAGTATATAACCGACTACAAACTTTTTATATGTCCAGGTTCAGCAACTGACAAGCCACACAGTACCCCTGGAGCTCTTTACAGAGCCACACCTGCTAATATTAACTCGCTTATTTCAAATTCTATTTCAAGTTGTTCATACACTTATGCTCTCGGTTTAAATGTTCAGACACACCCAGATACCGCTATTATGACCGACGACCCAAAAGGAATGTATCCATACTCGTGGCGATTATATAAAGAAAGTGGAAACCACGGTGTGGAAGGACTAAATGTTTTGTATGTTGACGGTAGAGTAAAGTGGGTAGCAACACCAAGAGATTCAAGATATTGGGTTGCAGGTTCAGGAACTGCCTTTAGTTGGTCTAACGTTGGTGAATTCCCTAATGCAAAGGATTGCATTACAAATGCCCCTCCGCATCCAGACGTAGCATACCAACACAGACCAAGGTTGCTATCTAACATATACTGGAACTGATGGATTGGTTGTGTCAAAAAAAAGTATGGGGTGTCTACTCACTCTGGTACTACGGCGCATACACCTTCTACACAACAATCGGGCACTCTGAGAACTCACCCTTCTGCATATAAAGCATCTCCGAAGGGCTTAACAGGCTCAGAGTAGGGGAACAAAAGGCT
>JALNXB010000054.1 GCA_023230585.1 bacterium | reverse complement strand
TTATAGCCGTGTCTTTCATGTTTAGTGTCATAACCTTATATTATGACCCATTTTTTCTTTAGGCTCAATCTGTATTTGAAACCGAGCCCTCTTTCAGGCTCATTTTGTATTATAAAAGACTCAGAGTTGACAAAACTCTTCCTAAGAATTATAATGGATTATAGGTTTTAAGGACATAAAAGATAATAAATCATATTAGTTTTATCACCTCTTTATTGTGTTAAGAGGTTGTTATTTAAATGTTTAATGAAGTTGTAATGCTATCTTTAACTTAAAAAAGATGGCATTAAGGAGGTGAAAAAGTTTGAGAAGAAATCACGATTTTGAAAGGATTTTCCGACAATTTAAAAGAGAAGTTGAAAGAGAAGGTATTATTAGAGAGGTAAAAGCAAAAGAATTTTATGAGAAACCGAGTCAAATAAGAAGACGAAGGAAAATGAGGAAAGAGAGAAAGTTTGTTTCTCCATAATACTTTCAGAGGATAAAATGAGAAAAGAAAAACTGGAAGAACTATTAAAAAAAGAAGATTGTAATGAACTTGTGTTTTGCGGAAAGTGTCACGATTGCGGAAGTAAGGTAGAAGTAGTAGCTGGCATAGACAATCAAGGTAATGTTTTTGCAGAAGGGGGAGCTGTTTATGATGTAGAGCCACCTTCTATTAGAGAAGACAATATCTTTGTTAAATGTGAAGAATGTTTTGAAAAGGACCCTGCTTTGAGTGGATATAAACCTTGTGAAGTTTATGCGCGGGTAGTTGGGTATTTAAGACCTTTGAAACAATGGAACGCAGGAAAACAAGCTGAATGGAAGGTTAGAAAAACGTATTCTGTTTGCCAGGAGTAAATAGTGATTTTAATTGGTGAACTTATAAACGGTACCAGAAAATCTATATCTAAGGCATTACAAGAGAAAAATGTTGATTATATAAAAAAACTTGTTAGTTTGCAGGTTGAAAATGGTGCTGATTATATAGATATTAACGCAGGTACAGGAAAAGGTCCTCAGCAAGAAAAAGAAGATTTAGAGTGGTTGGTAGACATCACCAATGAGTTTGTGGGGACAGGGGTCTGTATTGATAGTTCTGATACAGAAGTTATACGTTATTGTTTACCTTTGGTGAAAAACAATGCGGTAATGCTCAACTCTCTTAGCGGTGAGACTGAAAAGGTTGCTCAAATTATTCCATTGTTACAAGAATATCCCAATTCTAAGGTGATATGTCTTACTATGGATGACTCTGGTATTCCTTCAAATATAGACAAAAAAATAGAGATAACCCAAAAACTTTTAGGGTTACTCGAAAAAATAGGGATAAAACAAGAAAACGTTTTTATTGATGCGCTTGTTCAACCTATAAGCACCGATTGGAAAAATGGAATTCTTTTTTTAGATAGTCTTAAGGCTATAAAAGAGAGGTTTCCTTCTGTTATGACAACTTGCGGGCTTTCCAATATATCTTTTGGTTTACCCAGTAGAACTTTGGTCAACAAATATTTTCTTGCAGTAGGAACAGTTTTTGGTCTTGATTCAGTTATTGCTGACCCTTGCGATGCAGGTATTAAAGAAGCAATCTGTCTGGGGAATGTTTTATCTGGCAAGGACGAATTTTGTATGAATTTTATAAGAATGATTAGAGAGAAAAATTCATAAAATAATTTTACTTTTTCTCGGGGCGTGGCCCAGTCCGGCTTAGGGCACCAGAATGGGGTTCTGGGGGTCCCCGGTTCGAATCCGGGCGCCCCGACTTTAATAATTTTCTTTAGTTTTAAAGAGTGACAAAAATCATAAAAAAAGGTATAATAAGTGAAGTTCAAATTGAAATTATTTATAAAAGGAGGAAAAGCTGTGAAAAAAATAGGTGGAGTAGCAGGATTTTTTGTAGTACTTGGTATATTGTTTTCTGTTTACGCTGTTGCTCAAGCAGACGGTAATCAAGGGTATTTAATAGGTGGACCCAAAGAAGTTGAAGCGACAAAAGCAACAGGGCAACAAATGCCAGCAGCAATCTTTTTTGACTCTGAGAAATGCGAAAAAGAAGTTCCAGTAAGAGAACCAAGAGTAACAAAAAAAGCAGTAGAAAAAACAGAAGTGCAGGCAGTAGAACCCGGAGAAGGTAATAAAGGTTATTTAGTTGGTGAACCTAAAGAAATTGAAGGAACTCCTAAAGTAAAGAGAGCTGCAAGACCAGCATCTATTTTTACTTGTCCTTGCTCAAAAGCTAAAAGAGTTGTTCCTGTTGTTGAAGGACCAAAACCTATAGTAAGAGAAGTAGAACGAGTGGTAGAAAAACCTGTAGAGAAGATTGTTTACAGAGATAGAGTAGTAGAAAAAGTGGTAGAAAAACCTGTAGAGAAGATTGTTTACAGAGATAGAGTAGTGGAAAAACCTGTAGAAAAGATTGTTTACAGAGATAGAGAAGTAGAAAAAGCAGTCGAAAAGACCGTATATGTTGATAAAGTTACAAAAGAATCGCTTAACTTAAAAGACGTTTATTTTAACTGGGATAGTTCTGCTTTTACATCTGTTGCCCTTAGAACTTTAAAGAGCAATATAGAAATTTTGAAAGCTAACCCTGAAGTAAAGGTTAACCTTGTTGGTTCTGCTTCACCTGAAGGAAAAACTGGTTATAACCAAAGGCTTTCTGAACGCAGAGTTAATGCTGTTAAGAACTATCTAACATCAAATGGAAAAATTGCTTCCAACAGAATAATTACAGAAGCTGTTGGTGCTATGCAAGTGCCTACACAAGACGAATGGCCATTTGCTCGTAAGGTCGGTTTTTTTGTTGCACAATAATTCTTGCTCAATTTTAGGCGGGTAATCTCTTTTTAAGGGGTGCCCGCCTTTTTTTTGGAATATTAAAGTTAAAGGAGAAATTCAATGAAGATAAAGGTTGTTGCTGGTATAACACTTGTTGCAATATTGTTAAGTGGTTGTGCAGGTATAGATGAAGTCTTAACACCTAAAACTAAAACAGGTGCAGGTGTAGGTGCTGTTGCTGGTGGTATACTCGGGGCTCTTGTTGATTCCAACAGACCTTGGAGAGGTGCTATTATTGGTGCGGCTGCAGGAGCTGCCGCGGGTGGATGGATAGGTCATACCGTTGATTCTAAAGCAACAAGCCAAGCAGAGGTTTCTGCTGATAAAGACGTTGTAGAACAAGCAGTTAAAGAAGCAGTTAAAAACAACGCTACAGTCAAATATTCTCGTACTACAGAACAAGGAATTAATGAGGATATTATCGCTATACCCGGAACAAAAACAGGGAATAAACAGAAAGTAACCGTAGAATATTATAAGAACGGTAAACTGGTTTCTAGCGAAATAAGGGAAGTTACTCTAATATAAAATTCACACTAAAAAGAGACGTTTTCCCCGTTCCGTTTTTGAAAAAAAGTTACTGATGAAGGTTTGTTCTTGGCGCCTTGTTACAGTATGCCCGAGGGAGTTTTTGCGGAAGTCAGACCTTCGTCTTAGTCGAGTATAGGAAAAGGAATGTCCCCGCTTTCTCCCTCTCCATTGGGAGAGAGGGAGAAAGGGTTAGTGGTTTATCCCGAGTACCCCTGAGGGACTTGAGCCGGAATCTCGCTTTTATATCCTTTTTTCCATTCCGTTTTTGTGAGAAAATATGAGGCAATACCTAAGGGTTACCCAAAGGAGGTTTTAATTTGTTTCTAATCTTCTTGATTTTTGCCGTTATTATTCTGCACAGAATCTCAGAACTTGATAAAAGGCTTAAAATTCTTGAAAAGAAGATGGGGGGTATCTCAAAAGAAGAAGAAAGACCTCCTCAACCTGCTACATCTATAGATAAGTTACTTGACAATAAAGATTTAACTCTTATCGATTACACTAAAAAATCTGTAGAGTATGATGAATCAAAATCTGTTGTATCAGAAAAAAGTAGAAAAGAGTGGCTAAGGTTAGAAAAAATTATTGGGGAGAGATGGCTTGTTTGGGTTGGTGTCTTACTTCTTTCTGCTGGGTTCGCTGGTTTCCTTAAATATGCCTTTGAACAAGGTTGGATAGGAGAGGCCTTACGTTGTTTTCTTGGTTTTTTGTTGGGCTTCATTTTTATTGGGATAAGCCATCATCTTCGTAAAAAAAAATTTCTTACTCTTGCTCAAGGGATTTTTGGGCTTTCTCTTATAATATTCTACATAACAATCTTTACTGCTTACCATTTTTATAAACTATTCAACATCCAACTCTCTTTTATCTTATTTTTTCTTGTCACACTTGGTGGTATGTTTGTTTCGGTTACAAGCAATTCTTTGGCTACATCTTTACTTAGTACTATTGGAGCTTTTCTTACACCACTTTTACTTGTTAACCCTGGAACAGAAATATATTATGAACCAAAATTGTTTATCTACCTTTTAATTCTTAATCTTGGGGTTCTTTTTGCTGTCTCCTTTAGAAAATGGCGTGCTCTTCCGTTTCTCTCCTTTCTTTTTACTTTATACTATTTCATCGATTGGTATCTTGTCAAACAAGACCTTCGTATGATTTCAGTTTTTGCAGGTATCTATTTTTTAACTTTTGCTATAACCTCTCTTATATATAGCATAATTAAAAAGGAGAAATCTAATTGGGAAGATCTACTTCTGGTAGTAGCGAACCCATTAGTTTTTTTCTTGGTTTTTAGAGATATGTTTAGTATGCCTGCCTTGCAAAATATAAAATATATTTTACCCTATATTCCAGTTTTTATGGCTGCCACTTATTTCATTCTTGCATACCTGATAAGGAAAACTAACAATAAAGACAAACTGCTCTATTTTGGGTTTATAGGTACTTCTATTGGGCTTTTAACTCTCCCTGTTCCTATGATGGTAAAAAATCTTTGGATTACTTTTGTTTGGGGCGTGGAGGCTATTATCCTTATGATGATTGGCTCAAAAATAGATAGGAAACCTTTGAGGGTAGGTGGGTTAATCATTTTTATTCTTGTTACAGCACGTTTATTTTTTATTGACACGTTTTTCTTATATTCACAGGGCAAAACTGGACTACTTTTTTTAAATACAAGTTTTTTGACTATACTCTTGTCATCTTTAACTTTTCTTTTCTCTGCAGTGTTATTAGAACGAGGTAAAAACTTCTCTTATGAAGAAAAGAATTATACTAAACATTTATGGTCACTTTTTATTTTAGGGCTTTTTTGGATATCTAATATAGAGATATTTTCGTATTTTTCTGGAGCAACAGGAATGTTGGATGGGACTGAGTGGCTTGTCTCAACGATTTTTTGGGCTATATTTGCTTTATTCCTTATATTTGCTGAAGTTAAAAAAGAAACATCTTTGTTTCGTTCCGCTGGGTTGGCCCTGCTTACACTAACATTTATAAAAACTATTGTAGATACTCTGGTTATTTCACCAAATTTTTACTCTCCACAATTTCTATTTAACTTCCAATTTCTTTCGGTAGGAACGGTTCTTGTTGCTATGTTTTTGGGTGCTAAACAGTTTGGCAGAAAAGATATTTCAACACTTAGTTACGAAAAAAATAGTGATATATATCTGTGGACACTTTTTATTCTACTTCTTTTTGTAGAGATGAATATACAGGTTTACTCATCTTGCAATATAGTATGGAATTTAGGAGAAGATAAACTGGTTGCTGCTATTTCACTATTATGGATTCTTTATGGTTTTGGGCTTTTGGTGGTTGGATTGGTTAAGAAAATTTTGTCTTTAAGAATTTCTGCCTTATCACTTTTTGGCCTTACTCTTTTAAAAATTATCTCAGTAGATATAAAGTATATTGGAAGTTTTGCAAAAATGTTGGTGCTTATAGGTGCGGGGATAGTTCTTATTACAGGTGCTTATTTTTATCGTAGGTTTAGGCAAAAGGGCTAAAAAGAGGAGGAGAGCTCAGAGTACTTCGGACTACTTTGTGAAATCTATCCTGCTTTTACTACCGTGCTTGATACTTACTTCGCAAACCTTCCTGCTCTCTGAACTCTCCAATTCTGTTATACCTAATATAAGAGATACTGTCAAGAGATGTTTTTGTCTAATTCAATAAACCGACCTTTTTTGCCCTCTAACCGATGAAAGTAATGGGATAGTAAATCCTCAGGGGTTTGCAAAGAGTTTAATGGAATGTAGTTGCCCTTTTTTGCTATTCCGAACTTGAACCGGAATTTCTTTTTTCCTGCCACCCATAATGGAAAAAGTATATGGTGAAATATTTCTTATTGTTTCTTCCCTAAAATAGGTTTAGCGTAAGGATAAGATTTAGTCCTCAAGTGCGCTTTAACTACAACAGCACCAACTTTTTCTCCTCTAATCTCGACATTTACACTATCATTTACCTGAATATCACTACTTAAAAGAGCAAGGCATATAGACCTTACGCTTTTAGTTTCTGCAATTTGTTCTTCATCAAATGTATAGTAAGGCACTGAGGTTCCACTTGTTATATATCCTACAGGTTTTTCTTGTGAGAAGACCTTATATCCTGCTCTACCAATACCTTTCCCTGTAAGGGTTATAGGTTTTATAGTTTGTGGCAAATCATCAATTAACGTGTAATCTTTTATTTTAAATTGTTGTAAAGCGTTGTACTGTTTTAAAAGAGAAGGTTTACCAATAAAATCTCTTTCTGTATCTTTAAAACTAACTCCAAATCTGGATAAAGGAAAACTAAATATTGGCATCTCTTGTCCCTCTGGAGTTGTGCCAAGTTCGTGCCCATATAAAGGTAGGTTGGCTTCTAACCGCAGGGTATCTCTTGCGCCTAATCCAACAGGGTAGGCTTCTTTGCCTATAAGTAAATCCCATACTTTTATAGCTTGAACTGTTTCTAAAATAAGTTCAAAACCTATTGGTTCGCCTGTATAACCAGTTTTACTAACTAAAATCTCTGTTCCACCGATTTTTGATATACTAATGTAATTTTTTTTCTCAGGTAACTCCCCAGAAGAGATAACCTTTTTAAGAATGTTTTCAGAGTTGGGACCTTGTATAGAAATCATTGATAACTCTTCTGATTTGTCAATAATTTCTAAGTTTTTAAATCTGACTGCCATATTTCGTAAATAATCCCAATCTTTTTGTTTGTTACCAGCGTTAACAACAAGCATATATTCGTCCTCAAACAATCGGTATATATACGCATCATCAATGGCAACGCCGTTTTCATTAGAGATTATAGTGTATTGAGAGAGTCCAGGAGTAAGGGCTGAAACATCGTTGGTTAAAACATATCTTAAAAAAGGAATAGCGTCTTTGCCCTTAAAAAGAAACCTCCCCATATGAGAAACATCAAATAATCCTGCTTTACTTCTTGTCAACAGATGTTCCTTAATAATACCAGTAGAATACTGAATAGGCATACTCCAACCGCCAAAATCTACCATTTTAGCTTTCAATTCAATATGCCTACTATGAAAAATCGTCTTTTTTAGTTTGTCCATAATTTTTTTGTGGTGTTTTTTTAGTAAGTTAAACTTTTTTAATTATACAATTTACAATCTTATACCGTCAATTTTTATATAAGCCCCAGAGCCTTCAACCCGAAGTTTGCAGTTTTGTTAATCATTCAACCTTTAAGTTTTATCCATTTTTTATCAAGTTTTGCCAAAGAATCATAAGCTCTTGCAAGATACAAAGAATCTAAAATAGCCATAGACATCATCGCTTCTGCAACAACATATATCCTTGCAACCAGAGTAGGGTCCCTTCTTGTTATAGGACTTAACGTCTCTTCTTTCATTCTACTCATATTGATAGAGGTCTGCTCTTTAGAAATTGTTGGTGTTGGTTTAACCGCTATCCTAACAACAATATCTTCACCAGTAGAAATACCTCCAAGAAACCCGCCAGCGTTATTAGTTTTAAATCTTACCTTCCCGTCTTTAGACATATACGGTTGGTCATTATTTTCGGACCCCTTCATATTCCCAACCTTAAACCCAGCACCAAACTCTATCCCCTTCACTGCCCCAATACTACACAAAGCTTGAGCAATAGTAGCGTTTAATTTATCAAAGACAGGCTCCCCAAGCCCAGCAGGGACATTATGAGCAATCAACTCGATAATACCTCCAGCGGTATCACCTTCATCTTTAATTTCAAGCACCTTTTTTTCCATCATTTCTGCTGTCTTCAAGTCAGGGCAATTTATTTCGTTTTTTCTATAATTCTTTTTTATCTCTTCCCACGACATATTTTTTGCTTTTATACCCATACATTCTTTAGTGTATCCTAAAATTTCTATCTTTTCTCTCTCAAGAATAAATTTTGCTACAGCTCCACCAGCAACCCTACCAACCGTTTCTCTACCAGAAGCCCTACCAGCCCCACACCAATCTTGTGCTTCACCATATTTCAAAAAGAAAGAGTATGTAGCATGTGCAGGTCTAAATATATCTTTATAAGCCCTATACTGTTCAATATGAACTTTTTGGGTATCAACATTATAAACCATTATTCCCAACGGAACCCCAGTTGTTACTCCGTCTTGTCCTATACCTGCAAAGATTTCGCATTTATCTGTCTCTTTTCGTGGGCTGTTAAGTTTTCCGTGTCCGGGTTTTCTTTTATCAAGTTCTTTCTGTATAACTTCTTTGGTTATTTTTAATCCAGGCGGTACACCATCAACAATAGTAGCAAGCCCTGACCCCTTACCTTTACCGTAAGATTCTCCACAGGTTGTTACACGAAATATCCTTCCAAAAGTGTTTCCAAGCATTTTTATACCTCCATTTTTATTTTTGCACCTAAACTTTCCATAAGTTTCACAAAAGTGGGAAAAGTTATGTTTATCGCCTCAGAGGAACTTATTGATGTTTTACCTTCCGAAATAAGCCCTGCAAGCGAAAGAGCCATAATAACCCGATGGTCATAATGTCCATCAACAGTTGTACCTTTTAAGTTGCTCTGTTTTATTATCATACCATCTTGAGTTTCTCTAATATCAGCCCCCATTTTTATTAATTCTTGAGTCATAACTTTGATTCTATCTGTTTCTTTAATTCTTGCGTGAGCAACATTACAAAGAGTGGTAGTTCCTTTAGCAAAACAACCAACAACAGCAAGGGCTGGTAGAGCGTCAGGAGTATTGTTTAAGTCAATATCTGTTCCTGTCAATTCTCTTCCCTTTATCCTTATACCTTCTGCTTCTACCTTAATATCAGCCCCCATCTTTTCAAGATATTTTATAACCTCTTTATCTCCTTGAGTATCATTTATATCAAGTCCTTTAAGTAAAATATCTGATTTAGTTATTGCTCCAGCCACAATAAGAAAAGTTGCAGAACTCCAATCCCCAGGAATATTTTTTATGAAAGAAGAGTAATGTTGAGAACCTTCAATATTAAAAAACGTTAAATCATCGCTCTTTTCATATCTTATATTCTGCTCATTTAACCAATTAAGAGTCATATCTATATAAGGTTTTTCGTGAATATTTACAACCTCTATTTGAGTATTTCTTTCTGCAAGAGGAGTAGTAATCAATAAAGACGATACAAATTGGGAACTTATACCATCAACTTTTGTTCTACCACCTTTAATTTTTCCTGTAATTTCTATTGGAGGGCAACTATTATTATTTACTGAAATAGCCTTTGCGCCTAACGTGTTTAAAGCATCAAGAAGCGGTTGGAGGGGTCTTTGCCTTAAAGATGAATCACCGTTTAGAGTAACCTTAAAGTTACCGAGAGAAGATATCCCTGTGAGAAGGTTTAATGAAGTGCCGGAATTACCTAAATCAAGTATTTTATAAGGTTGGAAAGGGTTACCATCAAAACCTTCAACAACCCAACTATTATTGTTTGAAACATCTATTTTAGCGCCTAAATCTCTACATCCGTTTACTGCTGCTAAGGTATCGGCTGATATTAAAGGATTTTTTATCTCAGATGTGCCTTTTGCAAGAGAACCAAATATTATACCTCTAATGGTTTGAGATTTAGAACCCGGAATAAAGGCTTCTCCTTGCAAAGATTGGGTTTTTTCTATTATCAAGTTCATCTGTTTAATATAACATAAAACCTTCTAAAAAACAATAAGATTTATACTCTATTTTCCCCTCTTTTGCCTTCTACCCTTCCCTCCTTGCTGTCATTTCGGACTTGATTCGGAATCTCTCATCAAGGGCGGGTTTTTGCCTTTGTCGTTTTTGTGAGAACAGGCGAAGCAATTCTCTGAGGTTTGCATCTCCCCTCATTCCGCCTTTTGTAGTTTATCTTGCGAGCTTTACCCGCCGAAGCCAACCTACGCTAAAATAGAAGCTTCGGCAGGTATACCTTGGCGTAGGAGGGGTTTCTTAGCGTGGCAATCTCATCTTTTATTTATATCCTTTTCCCCTTTTCCACCCTACTATTGATTATGATTTTTTTTGTAGTATAATATAAATAGGTTAACGTAAAACCAAGATACCTTTTCTTCAAAGAACATTATTAGGAGATATAATGACATCTACCGATAGTGTTATTATTAAAACTGTAGGGATAAGTAAAACATTTAAAGAGGGTAAAGCACAAGAAGTTAAAGCCGTGGAAGAGGTTTCTTTTCAAATTGAAAGAGGCGAGTTGTTTGGTTTTCTTGGACCAAACGGAGCTGGCAAAACAACGACCATAAATATGCTTACAGGTCTTGCTCGCCCTGATAAAGGTGTTATTTTTATTGATGGAACAGAGAGTTCTACCAATCTAAAAACCACTCAACATCTTATGGGAATAGTGCCAGATGAGAGCAACCTATACCCTGAACTTACCGGTTTTGAAAACCTTATGTTTTGCGGCGCTCTTTATGGTATGGGTAAAGCAGAAAGAGAAAGACGCACCTGTCAACTGTTACGCCAATTTGGGCTTACACAATCTGCAAACCGGAAATTTTCTAAATATTCAAAAGGTATGAAGCGAAAGTTAACTATAGCTGCCGGTATAATGCACTCACCACCAATACTTTTTTTAGATGAACCTACCACAGGCATAGATATAGCAAGTGCCCGACAAATAAGGCAACTAATCTATGATTTAAACCAAGAAGGAACAACTATATTTTTAACTACACATTATATAGAGGAAGCAGAAAGATTATGTCAACGCATAGCTTTTATTGTTTCTGGAAAAATTGTAAGGATAGATACAATTGAAAATCTTATGAAACTTGCAGAAAACCGCTATATCGTTCAATTTTCCCTCTCTAAAGAAATAAAAAACATTACTACAATCATTGAAGAACAATTCACAGACGTAAAAGCCTATATTTCGTCTGGTACTATTTTATGCGTAGAATCTCAAAGACCTATTTCAATAGGTCCTTATGTAAGACTACTAGAAAGCTTTGGTGCAGAAACAAATGAAGCTCGCAATATGAGACCCTCTCTTGAAGAGGTATTTGTTGAAATAACAGGTATTGAAGCAAAAGATATGAAAAACGAAAGATAAAAAGCGTCGGATAAAAGATGAGATTGCCACGTCGTAAATAACCCCTCGGGGGTATTCGGTACAAGACGCTTCTCGCAACGACAAAAATCGTTGGTATGCAGTGTCTATTCACTCCCTCTTTGCCTTCTACCCAAGGGGGAGAGGGATTAAGGGTGAGGGGGGTAGTTGGCAGGCTAAAAAAAATGAATAGCAGAGCGATAAAATAGGAAACGCCCCTTGTA
>JALNXB010000053.1 GCA_023230585.1 bacterium | reverse complement strand
GGATACGATGTTGCAACAAAAGTTTTACCTATATCTAAATTTTGGAAAGCAGAAAACTACCACCAAAAGTATTTTGAAAAGAAAGGTGTTGAACCTAAATGTCACTTCTTCCGGAAGATTTTTTAGTTTCTGCAAGCCACCGAAAATTGGAGCCATATTTTTCTCTTTGTTATAATTCTCTATTATTCAAACATCTTGTTGATTGTATCAACAGTCCACTCAACAAGTTCATCTCCGCCTTCAGGACCTATATCGGTACTTGCCGGGTCAGAACCATACCCTCCGCAGGCAATTGAGCGCTGGCTCGGAAGGTATGTTCCGGTACAACAAGCTTTCTGTATAAGAAAGGTCTGTGTAGCCCTGCTTAATTCCCTAATACGAACACCATAATCAAGATAAAGTTCAAAAGTATTGGTTGCAAATGCCGTCTCACCCACCCTTAAAACGTGTATTTCTACAGGCATACCCGGGCTTTTTTTCTCTATTTCAAACCTCTCCTTTACTCTCTCTCCCCATAACATCAGCCTGTAAGAGCGTGTTATTTCAGTGTACCACCTTGGCTTCTTTGTAATTTCTGGGTTCATCTTTAACTCTTCAACAAGCCTATTTAATTTTTCTTTATTTTTAAGGGAAGCTTTTATAGCGTCTTCAACATCTTTCTCTGATATCCTTCTACGAGTTATTTGAAAAATTTTAAGGGTATATTCAAAGACAGGATCCCAATCAATATCTTTTTCTACATAAGACATTATCTCTTCTATAGCGTTAGCTATTTTTTGAGATATTTCTTACCGTGAAGCATTCTCACCTTCCTTCCTGCCTTTTAAACGCCACATACGTTCCTCTGCCCTTTTTCCTATTAGCAGGTGAGGGGACTGGTCCCCGGCTGGTCCACATTGTGCCATTATATATATCTCTTTACCAAACCGTCTTCTAAGTTCTTCTCTTGTTTCGTGCCAGAAATCTGCACTTATCACATAACTATTCTCACTAACCTGAGAAGGGCAAGCTATATTTACTATAATACCGATAAGTTTACCGTTTATATCATAGGTCATCATAGCGTAAACAGAATGGTCTTCATACCCTTCCACGTGGCTGAATTCAGGAACGTTTGCTTTTCCATACATTGCACTTGTTCCATCCCTATAAGAGAGCCTTCTGTTTCGCCCAACAACAGCGTGTCCAAGCCCATAAGCCATACCCAACGGTTTTCTGCCATTCCAAGCGTCGCAGATTGCTTGTGATATTTTTTTCCCTGCAAACCTAACATATTCCACAGGGAACATCACATCAACCCCAAGATAAGACAATAAATTTTTATTCTTTTCTTTCCGGCCTGTTCCATTATCAGATATTCCATATTCCTCGCTAAAATCTGGTATATCCATACCATACGATATATTTCTTACTTCAGGGGCAGAATGCGTATGAGTGGCTCCAATGGATATCCTGCTGGCGTCAATTTCGGGAATACTCGATTTTATACTTCTGTAAACTTCATCTCTTAGTTCTTTGGTGATGGTAATAAGGTCACAACTTACCATTATCGCATAGTTAAAAGAACCAGCCCTTTCAGCCCCCAGTATTAAGGCAGTTGCAGTAACGGGATCCTGAACTCCTTCTGAAACCCTTGCGTGAAACTGACCTGAAATAAATATAGGTTTATCAGGGGTTATATCTGCTTGTCCCCACCCTGCACAAAAACTTCCTTTATTATTTTCGTCCACTTTAATATCCCTTCGTATACCTAATTCAGGGGTAGTTTATTATAATATTTCTCACATTTACCACCCTTAACTTGTCAAATTTTCCTTTTAGCAACCCTACCCCTCATTAAAATCTGTTTTGCTTAGCAGATCAAATTAGACTATAGTTTTATCTTTTCTGCAAACTGCCCTATAACGGGAAGAGGTTCTGTTTTTCCAGTTAAAGCACCTACAATCCCCATAATTGAGAGGATAAGAAGAAAAAGCCATATACTGGCAATAATAAACCAGCCGACAAATGGTATCCAGCTAAAAATAAAAAAGAGGAAAGAAGAAAACATATTACAGACCATAAGAACTATGCCCTGTTTAATATGGAATTTTGAATACCCATTATCTTTATTTACCATAAGCGGAACTAATAATAGAAGCCCTAAATATGAAAGCCACGCAAGCCCTTTTCCTTCATTTATTGTTTTTTCATCCATTATTTTCCCTCCTTTACTGCAACCCCCCGGGGATTACTTCGCAAGCCTCAGGGAATTGCTTCGTTTATTGCAAAGACGGAATGTAGAGAGGCGTGTGTCTGCACAATAGTACCATAGAGAATAGGGACTCAATCTGCAAGTATATAAGCAAATATAAGAGGTGCAACTATTGTTGCATCGCTTTCAATTATAAATTTTGGGGTATCTACGCCAAGTTTTTCCCAGGTAATTTTTTCATTAGGAACAGCCCCGCTATAAGAACCAAAAGAAGTGGTACTATCTGATATCTGGCAAAAATACCCCCACAACCTACAGGTTTCATCTTCAAGGTCTTGTCTTATAAGGGGAACTACACATATAGGAAAATCTCCTGAAATTCCGCCACCAATCTGAAAAAAACCTATACTATCTTCTTTGGAGTTATCTAAGTACCAATCTATCAAGAAGTTCATTGTTTCTAACCCTGATTTTACAGTCGATATATTTTTCAGGTTCCCTTTTCTTACCTGAGAAACAAACATATTCCCCATAGTTGAATCTTCCCATCCCGGAACAAATATAGGTATATTCTTTTCACAAGCAGCAATAACCCAAGAATTTTTAACATCTATCTGATAATATTCTTTAAGATTACCACTACTAATAAGTTGATACATAAACTCGTACGGAAAATATCTTTTATTTTCTTCTTCTGCTTTCTGCCAAAAATTTAGTAACCCTTTTTCAAGACGTCTCATAGCTTCGTCTTCAGGAATACAGGTATCAGTAACTCTATTTAAATTTTTAGCAAGAAGTGCAGCTTCATCTGCAGGAGAAAAATCTCTGTAATTAGGCACTCTTACATAATAATCGTGAGCCACAAGATTAAATAGGTCTTCTTCAAGGTTAGCCCCTGTACAAGTAATAGCGTCAACCTTGCCACGCCTAATCATCTCTGCCAATGTAATGCCTAACTCTGCAGTACTCATAGCTCCTGCCAGGGTAATCATCATTTTACCGCCATTTTCAAGATGCTTTATATATGCTTCAGATGCATCTACCAATACAGCAGAATTGAAATGCCGAAAATTATGCTTCATAAAATCTTTCATTTCTTTAAAATTATTACATTCTTTCATAATTAATATTCTCCTATTTATAAAGTTTAAGCATAATTATTTTACCACATTCGAGCAATTTCATAAAACCTTTATTATAACAAAGGTAGATAGGTTTTTAACTCGTAATCGTGAACCTGTTTACGATATTCATCCCATTCAACTTTTTTTGACCTTATAAGATTCTTAAAAACATGTGGTCCCAAAACCTCTTTGAGCAAATCGCTTGATTCGGCAACATCTATTGCTTCACTAAGACTCCCCGGTAAACACTCTACTCCAAGTTCATTCATCTCATCAAATGTGAGGTGATACACATCTCTTTCTAAAGGTTCTCTTAGAGGATATTTTTCCTCAACGCCTTTCATTCCAGCAGCCACCGTACAAGCAAAAGCTAAATACGGATTGCAAGCAGGGTCAGGAGACCTAAACTCTACGCGAGTAGATTTTTCCTTACCGGGTTGATACATAGGAACCCTCACAAGGGAACTTCTGTTTCTTCTTGCCCAACATATATATACTGGGGCTTCATATCCAGGCACGAGCCGTTTATAAGAATTTATCCATTGGTTACAAACAAGAGTAATCTCTCTTGAATGTTTTAAAATACCAGAAATATAACATTTGCCTTCTTCTGATAGGTTAAACTCATCACTTTTATCAAAGAATAGGTTCTTCTCACCTTTAAATATTGATTGGTGTACGTGCATACCAGAACCATTCACACCAAAAATAGGTTTTGGCATAAAACTTGCATATAGCCCTTTTAATTGGGCAATCTCTTTAAGAACCATACGAGAGACCATAACCTTATCCGCCATAATCAACCCTTCAGAATACCTTAGGTCTATCTCGTGTTGTGAAGGTGCTCCTTCGTGGTGAGAATACTCCACATCAACCCCTATCTCTTTAAGAACAAGTATCGTCTCTCTTCTTACTTCGTTACCTGCATCGAGGGTTGTAATATCAAAATAACCGCCTTCATCAAGAGTTTGGGTGGATTTTTCATCCTTAAAAATAAAAAATTCAAGTTCAGGTCCAACGTAATACGTATATCCAAGTTTTTTTAATTTATCAACTTGCCTTTTCAAAACATATCTGGAATCCCCTTCATAAGGAGTTCTATTTGTATTAAGAACATCACACAACATTCCAGCAACAGCTTTATCTTGAGGTCTATAAGGAAGAATAGTGAAAGTTGAAGGATCAGCAAGAGCAATCATATCAGATTCATCTATCCTTGCAAACCCTTTTATTGATGAACCATCAAAACCCATTCCATCTTCAAGAGCGTGCTCCAGTTCATCAATTGTTATGGTAAACCCTTTCATTTGACCTGTTATATCAGCAAACCATAACCTTATAAATTTTACATTTCTCTCTTTAGCAAGTTTGAGCACATCTTCTTTTCTCATATCAGGACCATTCATACTCTTCTCCTTATTTATTTTATTACCTTCTTCTTTCATATACATAATTATAAAGGTTATTTAAAAAGTATACAATAATAAAAATTGTATAAAAGAACATAGTACGATATAATACTCTTCACAAATGGAACAACCTATAATTCTTATCGCTTCGGCTTCGTTTAAAGGTAGCCTTACAAATATAGAGACTACACATATAATGGCAAAAGCTACCTCCAACGTTTTCCCCAACTCAAAAATAACTGAATTCCCTCTTGCTGACGGTGGTGAAGGAAGTATCGAGGTTATATACAAACTCCTTGGTGGAACAATGAAAACCTCACAAATCTCAGACCCTTTAATGAGAAAGATTCCTGCAAAATGGCTACAAAAAGATGATGTTACATATATAGAATTAGCCCAAACGGCTGGTTTGACTTTAATAAAAAAAGAAGAACAGAACCCGCTTAAAACAACTACATACGGTGTTGGCGAACTCTTAAAGAAATCTGCTACTGCTGGTAACAGAAACATTTTTCTTGGAGTTGGTGGAAGTGCCACAACCGATGCAGGTGTTGGAGCTTTAATAGCACTTGGAGTTAAATTTTATAAAAAAAACGGAACTCTTATTTACCCGGGCACAGGCGAAGATCTTTCTGAAATAACTAAAATAGATACCACATCTATCTTACCAGAAATACTTAAATGTAAAATAACTATCTTATCGGATGTTGAGAATCCTTTATACGGAAAAGATGGAGCAGCTTTTATTTACGCTCCTCAAAAGGGAGCTGATAAAAGAATGGTACAACTTCTTGATTCAGGACTTCGCAACTGTGCAGAAAAAATGGAGCAATTTTCACAAAGAAATGTTTCATCTATACCCGGCGCAGGAGCAGCAGGAGGTATTGTTGCTGGGCTTGCTTCGTTTCTTGATGTCACAGTTGTATCTGGCATTGATACAATAATGCAAATGGGAGGTTTTGAAAACATCTTAAAAACCTCCGACCTTATTTTAACAGGTGAAGGCAAGATAGATAAACAGACATTTTTTGGTAAATCCTTATCAAAAGTATTTAAACTTACAGAAAAACATAACAAATTAACATTTGCGTTTGCTGGTAAGGTAGAAGATGCCGTCTACAAAAAGAATCTTCAAAAGATTCTTTTCACAAGCATTACGCCCTCTTCTATGACTATTGAGAACGCTATGTTAACCGCAAAAACCAACCTTTATAATTCAGTCAGCCAGAGGTTAAAACTATATAAAGATTCTTTCCCTTCTTAAATAACACTCTATAGAGTAGCGGTAAAAACGAGATTCCGGCTCAAGCCCGGAATGACATACAAGGGTAACCTCATCCTTTATCATTAAGTCTTTCGTTTTTTCTTAACCTGCTAACTACCCCCCTCATCCCTGCCCTTCTCCCCCAAGGGTAGAAGGCATATCATTGGGAATGCCATTCTGAACTTGTTTCAGGATCTCTAACCTAATCCACGTAACAAGAGTAATAAAAGCGAGATATCTACTCTGAATCTTCCTCTCCTCATAGGAGAGAAGGGGTTCTTTTTTTATTAATTCATCTTAATATTTTTCTTTAATCCCTTTCAATGTTATAATTTTATTACTCTTACAACTGTTTTGAGAAACAGGAGGTACAAAAGAAAATATGCTGGCTAAAGTAAAATCTTTAACTGTATGGGGTATTGACGGATTCCCCATAGATGTAGAGGTAGATATTAGTTACGGTTATCCTGCTATATCTGTTGTTGGGTTGCCTGACCAAGCAGTAAAAGAAAGTAGAGATAGAATCAAACCTGCTATAGAAAATTCTGGATTTAAATTTCCTTCAAACAGAAAACTTGTAATAAACCTTGCTCCTGCCGACACAAAAAAAGAAGGACCTTATTTTGATTTACCAACAGCCATAGGAATACTTATTGCTTCAAAAATTCTACCTCCTGATGTTGCTGATGACTTTTATTTTGTTGGAGAACTGGCTCTTGACGGTTCCTTAAGACCTGTTAAAGGAATCCTACCTATGGCAGTAGAACTATCCAAAACAACCACCAAAAAAATAGTAGTACCAAAAGAGAATGGTTCGGAAGCCTCTCTTATCGAGGGAATAGAAGTTTACCCTGTAAGTAGCCTTAGAGAATGTGTATCATTCCTTACCAAAAACACTGAAATACAACCTTCAACCAGCGATATAAAAGAACTTTTTGCCTCTAACCAAAGTAAAGGTTTAGATTTCAAGGACGTAAAAGGGCAAGCATATACAAAGAGAGCTCTCGAAGTTGCTGTTACAGGCGGACATAACGTACTTATGGTTGGTTCACCAGGTTCAGGAAAAACTATGCTTGCCACAAGAATCCCATCAATACTTCCTTCCTTAACCTTAGTAGAAGCTCTTGAGATTACAAAAATACATAGTATTGCTGGAACACTTCCTGGAGAAGGCCTTATTACCCAAAGACCTTATAGAAGCCCTCATCACACAATATCAAATATTGCTCTAATTGGAGGAGGAAGTATTCCAAAACCAGGCGAAGTTAGTTTAGCGCATAATGGAGTACTTTTCCTTGACGAACTACCAGAATTTCATAGAGATGTTCTTGAAGTGTTAAGACAACCCCTCGAAGACGGTAAAGTAAGTATATCCCGCGCAAAGGGAAGATTAACATTTCCAAGCAGATTTTTGCTTGTAGGTTCTATGAACCCCTGCCCTTGTGGATGGTACGGAGATAACGCCAGACAATGTCGTTGCACGCTTGGTCAGATGCTTAAATATAGAAGAAAAATATCCGGTCCCCTGCTCGACAGAATTGATATACAGGTAGACGTCGCAAGTTTACCTCCCCACCTTTTAATGAAAGAAGTAGAAGAAGAAGATTCAAAATCTATAAGAAAAAGAGTGGAAACAGCAAGAAAAGCACAGCAGAAACGTTTTGAAGGCACTGACGTATTCTTTAATGGACATATGAACTCTTCACAGTTAAAAAAACATTGTGCACTTAACGATGAATGTAGAATGCTTGTTAGAGGAGCTCTCGATGCTCTTTATCTTTCGGCAAGAGCTTATGACAAGATACGTAAGGTTGCCCGAACAATAGCCGATATGGAAAACTCTGATACCATAAAACCTCATCACCTTGCTGAAGCTATCCAATACCGCAGTCTTGACCGTAACCTGTAGGGTAAAGGGAAAAATATTTGAGTAAAGAGGAATAAGAAAATGGGAAAAAAATATTCTGAAAAACTATCTAAGCCAGCATATAAAAATTTAGGTGAAAAAGAAGATATTCAACCATTGTTTCCAGAAAATATGGAAGAAAATCTTCAAAACTGGAACATATTAAAAGAAAGGTTATTATTAAACTGGTCAAAACTTCTGGGAAAACCGTCTTTTACCAATTTTGATAAAAAAGTAGAAAAGATTGAAGAATTTGAGCAACCTCACTATAAAGGAACAGTTTACAAACAATCTACAGGATCAGAGACAGAGCAACTGCTTCTTCTTATGGAACCAAAAAAAACACCTTTTTCACCAAAACCTTGTGCCATAGTTCCTTATTACCACCCCGACGAGATGGCTGGATACAATTTAACAGAACACACACCTATTTTTAAGAGACGAAATGTCCAATTTGGTAAACACCTTGTACAACAAGGGTATGTAGTTGTTTGCACTGAAGCGTTTCCGTTTAACATTGTGCCTGAACCTAAAAACAACGAAGGGTTTGCTTGGTGGAAAGCAGGAGCAAAAAAATTGTTAACAGATAACCCTAACTGGACTGGTATAGGTAAACTAATATGGGACACAAAGCTTGCAACAGATTTACTTTTAAGCCAACAAGATATTGATAAAGAGAGGGTTCTTATCATAGGTCAATCATTAGGAGGCAAAATGGCTTTTTGTGCAGGCGCATTGGACAAAAGAATTAAAGCTATCATTGGCTCAGATTTTGGGATTGGATGGAAATTTACCAACTGGGACGCCCCTTGGTATTACGGAGACAAAATCTTTGAAAAAAATTTCTCCTTCGCACATCACCAACTTCTTGCTTTAAATGCCCCTTCTTCTTTTCTACTCATAGGCGGTCAAGCCGACAGACCAGCCAGTTGGCAGTATATAAACGAAGCGAAAAAGGTTTATAGGATATATGGAGCAAAAAATAAAATAGGTTTTTTCGACCATAACTCAGGTCATCAACCAACAGAAGAGTCCATAATAATTGCCTACAAATGGCTTGCTGAACAATTTAATCTACAAGAACAAGAATGGGAGTTTTAATACTCACTCTTATTGTTTTTGCCAGCAGGACATTCAATAAAACATTTCTCTACAATAGTTTTATAATATGGTCTCTGCAACCTGTCAGAATTAATCATTGCTTCACTTACAATTTCTTGAGTTATTTTTTCAGGAACTGGAAAATCTGTCTGAGAACCGATAAAACCAGGACCTGCTTCTTTCATAAAACCATATCTGCACGCCCAATCACACCTGAGTTGGTCATTCTTTCCCCAACTAAAAGTTTTACCGTTAACAGACACAGATATCTCTTCTTCCAGAGAAATTGCCTGTGAAGGGCACACTTTAGCGCACCTATAACACCTTTGGCAGAGCTGTGCACCTTTATATAATTCATCAGAAACAAGAGGCGCATCTGTAACAAGTGCAACAAAAATCTGTTTAGGACCATACTGTGGAGTAAGAACCTGCCCGTTCCATCCAATTTCTCCAAGCCCAGATGCAACTGCAGCAAAACGGTTAGCAGTCAAAAAGTGAGAATCTGTATCAGCAGAAGAGATAAAAGCAACTTTATACCCCAAAGCGGAGATAAGTTTAGCAGTCTTTTGCAACATTTTTCTCATCTCAGCATGACTTATATCGTGTATTGCATACTGGTAATGTGCTGCCTTTTTTCCTGCACCTTTACCTACATTTTCAACCACCCCATCAAGCGTTTTCATTCCAGCAACTATTATACTTTTTGCATTAGGAAGATATTCAGAAGATTTTTTCAATAATTTTCCTCTTTTAACAATTTCTGGATTGTAAGGCATTGCTTGACCACCCCACACACCTTTTCTTAACTCTAACGGCTTGTTTCTGATAATAAAATAGTCTTGATTTTCTTCTTTATAAAGGTTGTTAACCTGATACACTATATCATCAAAAACATCAGCCCCGGCAATACCCACCATATCCATCCCAGCTGAACATAGTGCGTTTTTTATCATTTGAGACATCTCTTCTTGAGTCTTTTTATGAGATATAACCCTTATATCCTCAAAAGGCTTTATATTTGTAACAAGGGGACAAGATGTAATAACAAGTTCAAACTTCTTGCTAACGTTTCCATCTAAATCATCTTTTCCCAGAGGCGCTACAACCCCACAAGCTTGAGCTACTTCTTCAGGGTTAAAACTTGAACGGGTAACGGTAGAGTAGCCATATTTTTCCATCAAGTTAGTAACAAGAAGTGCATTAGTCCATAAAGTTGAATTGGTTACAAGATTTGCAATAGAGTGGAATCCCAAAATAATTGCTCCCTGTGCATCGGGAAGTTCTTTAGAGACATCAATACCTTTTTCTTTTAAATCATCAAGGTTGACAGTTGCAAAATAATCAGCCCCTTTTTCAAAAGCTAAAGCCATAACTTCTCTGGTAACTGTATCTATATTCTCAGGACTGTTATCTATCTCAAAATCTCTTCTTCTTCTGGGAGACTTACAGTATGTTCTATCAAAATACCTTCGTTGAGGGTTGACACACCATTTAAAACATTGCCCCATCTTCCATCCAAAAATCCATTCTGGATGTTCTTTAACAGCTTTCTCTGCAGCTTCAACGATAACCTTTTCATCTATCTTTTCTGGCCACTCCTGTAATACATCTAATTGAAAGTTTTCACCTATCCCGCATCTCCAGAGATTTCTTTTGGGAAAAGTATATTTTTTATCCTCAATCTCTATTACACATTCACCATCAACTTCTTTATCAAATGCTCCTGTAGGACAATTCTTTGCACAAAGAAGACATTTATCACAAAGAGGGTCTCCTGAATATAGAGGGTCAGGTACAAGTTCAGCTTCAGTAATAATACTTATAAATCTTTGACGTGTTCCATATTGCGGAGTAATACACAGGTTATTCCACCCTATCTCTCCCAGTCCAGCGCAAGCCGCAGCATAATAATGGCACATATCTGCCATCCAACCACGCTCAGCACCAGGTTGAACCCTATAATTCCATAACGCTGTAGCTGGCACCGGCACAGTCTTCCACCCAAGTTCCTCTATAAATCTTGCTATTTTAAAAGCCAGATGGTCAAGCGTAAGAGTAGCGCTGCCTTGCACAAAAGCAAGCCCAGATATCCTAACGTCATCTTCTGCTCCAAGTTCCACGCATGCGTCTGGAATATGCATCCCACAAACTATAACAGATTTAGCTTTAGGAAAAATACCAACAGGACTATGTTGTATAGGTGCTTTATCCCATCTTGACACTGAGGCAATACCAACAAGACTGGCTCCTTCATTTATTGAAAAACTTTTAATTTTTTGAGTTAAAGATATATCAGCCATTTTTCTCCTTATAAGTAAATAAATTAATGCAAACCGCAAGAATTTGCAATAATGAACAAAAAAACAAAAAGATTAGTTTAAAGTTTTATGAATTTTTTTCAATTGACTTATTATATCAATCTTTTGAGGACATTTTTCTTCACATTGCCCACATTCTACACAAGCGTCAGCTTTTTCTCTCTCTACCTCTTCAGTTGATTTTATATTGCTATATCGAGATATAGCAAGTTCTTTTAAACCATACACCTTGGCATAGTTCATAAGTTGAAAAATATAAGGTATTGTAACCCCTTTAGGGCAAGGCAAACAATAATTACACCCTGTGCAAGGAATCTCTTCTTTAGTTTTACGTTTTTCTATAAACCTATTAAGAGATGTTAACTCTTGGTTAGTAAGAGGTTTTTTAATACTTGCAACACTTACATTCTCCTCTACCATATCAAGATTACTCATACCAGATATAACAGTAGTTACATATGGATTTGAAAAGACAAACCTTAAAGCCAGTTCAGGGGTTGTGCTACATTTTCCGCCAACCTCTTTCATAAGAAGTTCAGAGTGTGTCAACCGCCCTCCCCCAACAGGTCCCATTACTACCACAGCCAACCCTTTTTCTGAGGCAAATTTCATAATACCCTCGTTAACTCTATCAAGAAGATTATATTGACACAACATAGAAGTAAAAACTTCTCCTTCTTCAATAATTTTCTTTATTCCTTCTGGTTTATCGTGGGTAGAAAAAGATATATGTTTTATAAGGTTTTCCCTTTGGGCTTTTTCTGCTTCTTTAATAAGTTTCAATCTTTTAATTTTTTCTTCAAAATCATTGTAACTAATACTATGAAAATGATAAAAATCTATACAAGACACATCAAGTCGTTTTAGTTGCTCTTCAAGTCGCCTTCTATAATCGCCTCTCTTTTCAAAATTGCCAACAAAGGTTTTTGTTGAAAGATATACTCTATCTTTCCATTGTTTTAATGCTTTACCTACAACAACCTCGCTATCTCCATAAATGAAAGCAGTATCTATATAATTTATTCCTAACTTAAAACCTTTCAAAATAATTTTAATAGATTCTTCGGTATCCATTGTGGAGACCCCGTTTTTTTCTTCTGTCGGTAACCTCATTGCTCCAAAACCAAGTACCGACATTTTTATACCAGTTTTGCCGAATTCTCTATACAACATTATAATTACACCTCTTTTATTACCGTTTTGTGGCGTTGCGAGTAATGAGGGGCTCTGCCTTCTACCTGCCCACCATTCCATCCTAACGCACCATTTTGTCTTCCTGAATTTGTTTCAGGATCTCTAACTTAATCCACTTAACAGTAGTAGGAAAAGCGAGATTCCGGATCAAGTCCGTAATGACATATAGAGGGAGTCTCCTATTTTATCCCTCTGCTATTCTTTTGCTCTTAGTCGGCATAAAGACCCCCCTTATCCTTGATCCTTCTCCCTCAAGGGGAGAAGGCAAAATAAGGGAAGGTGTATGCACCGTAGTACCAGAGTGAGTAGATACACCCCATACGCCTTTCTTTTATGTTTTTATCTGCCGTTTTATGGCATTGCGAGGAGCGTTTTATTCCATAGTTTTCATAGGAATTGCGACGTGGCAACCCTCGTATTTATCCTTATTATTTTTTTGTCTTTTCTTTCAGTAAAAAAGTATGTGTCTATGAACGAATTACGAGGTGCTAACCGACGCTTTTTGTCGTTGCGAAGGAACGCTTTGTGTGACTGCGGCAATCCTCGTTTTTATCCTATACACTATTGTTTACCCCCATTCCTTTT
>JALNXB010000052.1 GCA_023230585.1 bacterium | reverse complement strand
TTAAGGGTTAATAAATTACTGTTTTTATAATACCCTGTAATCAAAGCGATTACAAAGGTTATGGCAGCGTTATTGTTGCCATAACCTCCTGGGAAGGAAGTCTCTTTTTCATTTTACCATCCTAAACATGTTTCAGTAACCTTGCCTTGTCGCCGTTTTGTGGCGTTGCGAGGAGCGCCTTATTCCATAGTTTTCATAGGAATTGCGACGTGGCAATTCTCGTCTTTATCCTTATTATTTTTTTGTTCTTTGTTTATCTCTCTCTTCTTCTGTTGGTTCGTAATATTGCCCACCGTCAGCTTATATACCAATTTTATATTTTGGGCAGTAAAAATCTAAAATGTATTTATCTATGGAAACTTGTCTTCTAAATTTTACTTCAGCAAGTCGTCTGTTTCTCAATAGCCACCAGAGTTTTCTTTCTGCGTCTGTTTGATTCCTACGCATTGCTCTGCATTTTTCTATATTTTTTCTTTTCATACATTTAAAGACCCCCTCACCTTGCATCCTCTCCCCCAAGGGGAGAGGCGAGTGGGGCGGAGAAGGGTTAGTTTGTTTTCCAGCGATCTTCTCCCGGGACATATTCATAACCGTCATTTATCCAAAAATTTATAATATGTAATATATACATATCCCAATCTTTAGTATCTACTGGCCATCCGCCAATTCTGGTGTTGGTTGCCCAATAGTCGATTGCTTCAAGAAGTTCCTTATCATCTATCTTCCAATCTCCGTTAATATCAGCTGGGATATAGGGTTCTCCAATGTTAATATAGGTATCTCCAGATGTTGAATAAAATTTATCACCTATTATAGTAACTCCACCATTAAGACTTCTAATACTATCTATAGGACCATCACCTGTTAAAGTTACTGTGAGAGTCATTGTTCCAGCAGGAATCTCTACTTCTCCTTCTGTATATATTGGAATGTCACCAGCCTCGAAAGCCCATTTAAGTTTACCAGTTGTAGCACCGTTAGAAGGCATCAGTTCTTCTCCATTCCAGTATGCTTTTGTTAAAGTCCAATCTGTTCCTGCGTCTGGGATGGAAGGTAAGGTTTCTTCTAAAACAATATTTGTTGCAGGGGTTAGTAGGTTTGGTGTAACAATTATATTGTATGTAAATTCCGTTGAAGGGTCTGCCTGATTAAGTATAAATTGGCGTTTAGTCTGAATTTTTTTTGTCTGTGATTGAACCCAACTAAATTTTTTTGTTGTGCTGATAGCAGGAGAAATCATTTCTTCATATTGATTACTTGGGTATGCTGTCCAGATTTGTCCATTGTTTATATAGGATATTTTGTTTTCAGAGTAAGGTGAAAATACAGGAAAAGATGGATTTTCTGGTATTTTGGAGAATGTTGGTTGTTCTTTATTTGTGCCATCAGGCAACATTGTAAATATTGCAGGTGAACCTGTTTGGGTTGATATGTAGATTATCTGTTCTCCTTTCGGCGACCAAGTAGGATGATAGTTGTTCAAGTTGGTTGTATCAGTAAGTGCAAAGGGAGAATCGTTCACTTGAATTGAGTTGTCAAATATGGTTACAGGTAGTGTGTATATCTGTAAATATTTTGAACTTACCATAGTGAAAAGAATTTTTTTACCGTCAGGGGAAAAAGAGAGGTCTGATTTTTGGTAAGAAGGCATATTGGTTAATCTTTGAGGTTGAGTTGTTTTATCTTTTTTCCTTGCGTAAATATCATTGTTTTTTACATATATAACCCAATTACCGTCAGGAGAAAAGGCAGGGTATCTTGCTTCAAAAGTCTCTTCGATCTGAGTTGTGTCTGTGCCGTTTGCTCTCATTACCCAAATTCCGTTCCCTGAATAAGCAATATATACACTATAAAAATCAAAAGTAGGGTCGTTATTAGAGTTGGTAGTATCTGTTAATTGGAGGTCTGTTCCTTTATCTGTTCGTAGATAAATCTGGTTGTTTTTAACATAAACAAATTGAGATGGTTTTGGTAATAAAGAAAAGTATTGAGGGTATATAGCATCAAGAGAAAGAGGTATTGGATCAGATTGAGGTGCTGTTGAATTAAAAACTGTATGATATAAGTTGAGTTCTCCAGTGAGTTCTGAAATTCCTCTATAAATAAGTTCTCTATCTGTAACAAAAATAGGCATAGGGTCTCGTGGGTCAGTTTCATTGATACTAAGTTCAGACTTTGCACTACCCTCCCAGACAGATTGTGTGTATATGATCCAGTAACCAGTATGCCATATACGTTTACCGTAGATTATTTTTGTCTTTTCTTTATTTAAAGATGGTCTGCCTAATTGATTGTTTGGGTGGTTGTTTTCGGTTTTGTTGGTAAGGTTGGTTCCGACTGTAGTTATAAGGTAGTAATCTTCATAGTTGTCGAGTATATTCTTTGTTTTGAAAAGTAGATAAGTATCACTAACAAAAGTAGGATAAGAGCAGTTCCAGTTATTAGAAGTTAATTTGCGTAACCCGCCAATTCCAGTTAATTCTTTTACCCATAACTGAGTTCCACCGTTAGGGTCTGATGAATCTTTAGCAACAAAAGCAAGAATTTCTCCGCTGGGGCTTAAGACGCCATCTGCTTGGTCAACTGTTAGAGCAGAAAGGTCGTAAAGGTCGGTTAAATCTTCTTCACCGCTACCATCAGGGTTTATTTGGTATAGTCTACTATTTCCAGAATCAACTCTTGTAAAAAAGATTTTTTCGCCATCTTCTGTTAAACTGGGGTTTTGGATATCTCCAGAACCCGCAGGAAATTTTGTAAGTTGTTCGCGTTTCTTTGTTTCAAGATTATATTTCCAGATATTGTTATCTTTTACAAAGTAGGTTGACCCTTTGGCAAAATCTGAAGGAGAAATGCGAGGCTCCATTATGGGCATTGAAGGGTCCCCAAAAAGGTGCATATAATAATAAAGTTTCCATGAACCACCACCACTACGATAATTATCTTTATGTTTATGGTATGCCTCTCCAAGAATAGTAACGTTATGGTTAAAAAGTAGGTTAAAAAACTCCTTATTTAACACGTTCGAAAGTCCAATTTCTGGAATTGTTGGGTGGTAAAATCCAGACCTTGCGTTACCTATAAAAGCAACAGCCGCATAAGGTTCGTTAACCATATACTCGGCAATACAGGGTCCGTCTGATGGGTGGTCAAAATGTCCGCTCTGACAGGACTGAGAATAGTTTATAAAAAAGTGTTCGTTCCTCAAAGAACGGATATCAGAGATACTAAATCCGTTGCAGGAACCAGCACCACCATGGGCAAGCCCAGTTAATATTTGAGCACCTTGGTTTATAAATCTTTTTACTGCTCCAACAGTAAATGTGTTGTCTCTCTGGTAGAATCTTCTTACATCCCAATCATCTGGCATAATATCCCTTATTATTCCGTCTAAAGCGTCTCCACCCCAAGTTGGTTCAACTATACTAAGTTTTTTCCCAATAAATCCAGCGGTTTTTAGTTTCCAGTTATCGGTGGTATTATAATGCATAACCTTTTTTGTAAAGTTTTCTAAATCGGTTACATTCCATACAGGGGCTCTACCAACAAAAACATCTGCCTCAGTGTCTACATAGCCACCGTCTTCACCATCGCCGGGTATAGAGGGGTTACCTTGTTCAGCGGGTATAGGGCGCTCACCAAAATTGTCGTTTTTATTATTATCCCAGTCACCGTCAAGGTTGCTATAATAAATATCTCCTGGAACTATCTCAATAACCCACTTGCCATTAATATCCTTTTCAATCTGGTAGAGGTATCTAACAGGTATAATTCTCGCATAACCACCCAGTAGAACATACTGGGTATCGTAGTTTGCGTAAGCGTATTTAATAAAGTTTCTTATCTGTTCTTGTTTGTCTCTGCCTTCGTGGTAGTTAATGTGGCTAATGTTTGTGGTTATATCGTCTATATCAAATATGCCAACTGTAAGGTCTCTGTTGCTTCTTATGAATTCAGCAAAAGGTTCAAAAGCAGTTTTAAGAGTTGAGTTAGTAATGATTATATATTCATAGGTCTGAGAATTTTTAGTAAGAGCACGTTTTGTTCTGGTATATTTTTCAACAGAATAAGAGTTGTCAACAAGTGTTGATATGTACTCCATATCTTTTTTAAGCCCTCTCGGTTTTAAGTCTTGATTAAAACTTTTAACACGTCTTTCTTCTTTAAAAGTAACCTCAAGGTTTATGTTGTTTGTATAAGAGACCGACCTGGTATGTGAGTTGTAACTAAAAGGAAACAACCTTATAACAGCAATATCATACCCTTTGCATCTTGTAGTGGCGAGCAGTTGGTAGGAGGATTTTGGGAAAGTACCAGAAAAAGTGATTATTTCAGTTGGTTCTTGCCCAATTGGTAAACTTTTTTGAACAGTATTTAGGTTGTAACTCCCTTTGCATTTAATGTTGGCCTGGGTTGTTTTTATTTTATCAATAGATTTTCCTTCTGGGATAAGTATCCTAACAGTTTTTACCGGTATCAAGGGTTCTCCTTCATCAAGAATTGGTTGGCAGTTGTCTTGATTGAAATAATGGAACCCGTCTTTTTGAGTAACTGTGTACCCATCAAACTGGTAGTCTATGGAAACCTTATCAGTATCTGCAGAAAGTATATTAAAATTGCCATCACTACCAAAAATAGAACCTGCTATAAGAATGAATATTGCGATAAATAAAGGCATAAATTTTCTATGAAACATTGTCGTTGTCTCCTTTTTATGAAAGTTCAGGGGTGTTAAGGGACTATTTCCCAATCAGGTGTATTTCCACCTGTTTTGTATCTATATCCCCCTGCTTCTTCGTTAACCCAAAAACTTATTATTTTTAACAGTAAAAAATCCCAATCCTCTGTATTTATAGGCCACCCTTTAATCTGCTGGTTATCTGCCCAAAGGTCGATTGTTTCTAACAGTTCAAGACTATCTATCTTCCAGTCTGTATTGGTATCAACAGGTATGTACGGTTCTCCGAGTGAAATATGAGAATCTCCTGTTGTAAGATATTTTTTATCAAAGACGGTCAAACCACCAGTAAGCCAATATTGGTTCCCTAAAGAATCTCCATTAAAGTTTAATGTTAGTTCAATCTGCGAATCTGTGAGGTATATATCCCCACTACCAAATAACCATCTTATGGTTTGTTTATCCCCAGAGGTTGTTATGTCTATATTTGATGATGTTACTCCGTTTATTTTAACGTCTTCAACAATCCAAATATCTGGGATAGTTTCTTCAACAAGAAAACTTGTAGGGATTAATTTGCTGTTGATTCCAATATCAATAGTATATTTTAAGATAGTGCCGGGGCAATATGTATCAAAAATTAGGTTTCTTTTAATATCAATATTCCCGGACGGTGTTTTAGCATAAGAAAATCTGTTTGAAGTATTGATTTGTGGGTATATTAGGTTACCTTGTTTAATTTCTTGAGATATATCTACAGTAAAAACTTTAGATGGAACATCTGTAAGATACGCTATAATATCTGGGTTGTAAGGCGAAAATTGTGGATAAGAGGGGTTGGTTGGTGCAGAATAAGAAAATATTATTTTTTGTTGGTTTCTGCCGTCCGAATCCATTATCCATAGTTCTGGGTGTTGGTTTTTTGTAGAAATAAAGGCAATCTTTAACCCGTCAGGAGAGAACGATGGGTTATAGTTATCGCTTGTGTTTGATGTTAAGTTGACTGGTAACCCAACAGAATTTATTAAAGGGGTGGTTTCGTATGTTATTGAGATGGGCATTTTGTATATAATTTTATTGTTGTTATCAATGCCTGTATATAGAATATAACGACCATCAGGAGAAAAAGATAAGTCCTGTTTTTCAATAAAGGGTGAGTTTGTTAGTTGTTGTTGTGGGTTGGATAAATCTATTGGTTGTGCCCAGATATCGTTGTTCTTAATATAAGCGAGCCATTTGCCGTCAGGAGAAAAAGCAGGGAAATCTGAGGTGGTACTAGTATCTATTATAGTATCAATTGCTCCTCCTAATCTTTTCATTTTAATTTCGTTATCTTTAAATGCTATTGAGGTTCCTTTCCAGTTGAAGATGGGAGAATACCCTGATGTAATATCGTTTTCTAAACTGTTCTCATCTCTCACTATTACTCTGCCTGCTGATTCATAGACCCATTGGGTTGGTGGTTCTTCTGTTGTAAAAAATGTTGGTAAATAAGTTTTTTTTGAGCAGGTTTTTCTTTCCAGATATGGATTTGTTGCGTTTACGTTTGAAAAATAGAGGTTAAATACTGTGCCGTTTTGAGTACCAATAAACCCTATCTCCCCATCTTTAAAGAAAGGTTGTGGATCCGGCTGGTTATCTGGATGGATGTTTGGATAGGAGAGGTTGTTAAATACCACTTCTTCTAAAGAAGTAGAAATATCAAGAATGTTGATTTGCCATTTTGTATATTCACCTGCTATTCGCATCTGTTTACCGTAAATTAGTTTATTCTTTGTGTTGTTTAGGTAAGGTCGCCCAAGTTTAGGGAAATAAGGGCTGTATTTGTTATTCTTTGTTAGGTTTGTAAGTCCAGTTCCGTTAGTGTTGATTGAGTAATAATCATATTTTTTATCTTGATTGTTGATAATAAGAAATAAGAGTTGGTTATCGTTTATAAAAAACGGATAAGCACATTCTCTAACATTGCTTATGCCAGAACTTAACCATCTTGTTTCTGTGGGTGTTTTTAAATAAAGATGGTATATATCAGGGTAAGATATACTATTTTTTGAGTATACGATTTGCGTTCCATCGGGAGAGATTCCTGCGTATTTAAAATCTAAATCAAATTCTCCTTTTATCTGATCGCAAAGTCCGCTTCCGTCAGTATTTATTGACCAAATAGTAGAATTGTTTCTGCCGTTTGCGGGTGAGGGTCTTGTAAAGAGAATGGTATCTCCTGTTTCATTTACTGAGGTGCTATGTATCTCTCCAATATCTTGAAAATGTGTCAGTTTTTTTGCTTTACCTGTCTGGATATCATAAATTGTTAGGTTGCTGATATCATTACTCTTTGTTACATATATTACATTGTTACCTGCAAAAACAGATGAAAAGCCTAATATAAAAAATATACCGAATATAATAGATATTGTTTTTTTCATATTCATCCTGTTCATATAAAGAAGTATAATGCAAAAAAGAATATTTGTCAATAGGATTTTTAAAATTGTAAACAAGTATTTGGCACCTTATTGCCGTCTGTTGATGGTTGCAACAGTAGTGGCTTTCTCAACAATAGCGTGGTTATCTTTGTCTTTTTTTGAACCTGTTTTTGAGAGCAGAGAGCGCAATATTCTTTTCATTATTGGTTTTATGATAAAGTTGTTTCTATTACTCTTATGTTTTTCCAATATCCTTTTTTAAACCTAATAAAAAACATTAGCCCAAGCATTGTTACAAAAAAAGTAATAATTATCCAAGCAGAGAAAATGCCGAGATTTAAAATATTGATAACAATGAAGGATGGGATGATAAGAAGCAATATTGAAGATATAAGCATTATTTTCATTATGTAGTGAGTATCACCAGCACCTCTTAACGCAGAAAGGAAAACAATGTTCATTGTGTCAAAGATAGAAAAAAATGCAATAAATTTTAATAATATAACTGACATAGTATATATTTCTTTGTAATTCCCTGCAGTTGTGTATGGTATGAATGGATTTATAAATATATGTGGCTTAAAGATATATAAAAAGGACATTGTTGCCATATATAAAATTGTTAAATGAAAACCAGAGTAGACACTTTTTTCTGCAGTATTTGGGTCGTTTTTTCCTAGATTTTGCCCAACGAGTATACTAATTGTTATTCCAATACCTATCATTGGCATAAAGGCTAATGAACTAATGTTAAAAGCTATATTGGTAGCAGCAAGTGCAATTTTGCCAAGACGTCCGACAAACATAATGAATATTGTAAGTGCTAAAGAATCAATAAAAAATTGTAAACTGCTGGGTAGTCCGTAATATACAAGTCTATTGAATAGGCAAGGATTGAATTTCCAGTTTTTAAGAGTGGAAAATATGTCTCTATATTTAGGGGCTGAAAAGAGAAGAAAGTATAGAAAAAAAGCGATATATCCAGAGATAACAGTAGCCAGTGCTGCTCCTTTTATTCCGAGTTCAGGAAAACCAAGTTTGCCAAAAATCATACAATAGTCAAGAAGTATGTTTATTATTGTTTGAATTAAATTTATCCACATAACCGGAAAGAGGTGTTTTCTACCAGAAAAGAAACTTGAAAAAGAGGAAGAGGCTATGGCTGGGAAAGCACCAATACATAAAATTTGGAAATAAGATATTTCGTTAATAAGAACGGAATGTTCGTGTCCTATAAATCTAAAGAGAGAAGGGGCGAGAGGTATAAGGAGTAGGTTGAAAATTCCACCTAATATTGATATATAGATTCCTTGCCAAACGATAGCGCCAATGTTTTTGAACTGTTTTGCACCATAATATTGTGCTACAAAGGTGTTTATGAAAGCACCTATACCAATAAAGATGCTTAGTAAAGAATGGTTTAATAGTCCTGCAGGCATCGATGCGGCGATTGCATCGGTTGAATACCGAGAAAGAAAAACCCTGTCAACAAAGTGCTGAATCGACCAAGAACTTGTAGAAAGGATTAGAGGGAAAGACAATATAAGAATTTGTCTGTAACCGACTTCTCCGTTCCATCTGTTAAAAAACTTTTTTTTAAACGTTTTAAGCATAAACCCTCTCTCTTGTCTATTATTTTAAATAAGGATATAGTTTAACATAAAAGGTTGTTTTCCCCTATAATGCGCGAATGTATACCTTGGCTTCGGCGGGTAAAACTCGCAAGACTAACTACAAAAGACGGAATGGGGGGCTAGCCTTCTACTTGCTCATTTTATCGCCCAAACGCTCAATTTTGTTATCCTGAACTTGTTTCAGGATCTCTAATGTAACCCACGTTGGTAATAGGCATAACGTAAAAACGAGATTCCGGATCAAGTCCGGAATGACATATAGGGGGGGATATTTCTTTTCACTAAACTTGAGTAAGATGAAGGCTAGACCTCCGCAAAATACTCCGAGGTACCACCTTCATCACTCGCAAAGACAAACTTTTCTATTTGCCTCTCCCCTTGAGGGAGAGGATGGAAGGTGAGGGGGGAAAAAAGTATGGGGTGTCTATTCACTCAGGGACTACGGTGCATACACCTTCTACATAACAATCAGGCACTCTGAGAACTTACCCTTCTGCACAAAGGGCGTCTCCGAAGGGCTCAACAGGCTCAGAGTATAAGAACAAAAGGCTTGAACCTTTTGTTAACAGCCCCCCCATTCCGTCTTTGCGAGCCGTTTTTTGGCGTGGCAATCTCGCCGTAGGCGGAAAAGGAATGGGGGGGGAGCCCCTACGAGGGCAGAAGGTGAAAGAAATCGGCGTTTTTATATAATTTGCTATGTTTCAATTCGTTTTGTTGATTTTTTTGTATAGCTGTGTTATTCTATACTTTTGGAGTCTTTTTAGTGTACTAAAAACATAAGTATTTTAATGTCTTAACTTTCTAATTTGGAGGTATAATGAGGGGCTCAGATATAGAGAAGGAACTTTTAGATGTTACTTCTACGCTTGTTTCGTTTGCCACTACAGAAGATAGACCTGAAGAGGTTGAAAAAGCTTATGCGTATATAAAAGATTTTCTGAAAGATGATACCGTAAATATAGAAGAATATGAGAAGGAAGGCAAAAAATCTCTTATATTATATAAAGGTAGCAAAAGAAAAAAATTTAGGTTTATCCTTCTGTGTCATATAGATGTTGTGCCAGCTAAAAAAGAACTTTTTGTTCCAAAGGTTGTAGACAATAAGTTGTATGGAAGAGGAGCGCTGGATATGAAAGCTGGTTGTGCAGTTGCTTTAATGTTAATGAAGAACCTTAAAAATCAAGATTTTGCTGTAATATATACTTCTGATGAAGAGATAGGGGGTATGAATGGAGCAAAATATCTTGTTGAGAAGGGGTATTCAGCAGAATTTGTGATAGTTCTTGAATCTACCAATTATAAAATTATTTATGAAAGGAAAGGGGCTTTGAGGATCATCGTTTCAGCAGAAGGGAAGTCTGTACATAGTTCTGTTCCTTGGGAAGGTGTTAATGCTTTAGAAAGACTTATATCTACTTATAAAGAAGTAAAACAAGGGTTCCCTGTTATAACTGAAGAAAGTTCTGAAGATGAAAAATATCAAAAATCTCTTAATCTTGCTTTAATGAAAGGCGGGGACGTTTTTAATAAGGTACCAGATGATGCCATTATGTACCTTGATGTTAGATATTCAAAACTAGATGACCCAAAAGAAATAATAAGTTTTGTTGAGAAAATATCAAAAAAAAATAATTGTAAAATTGCTAAGTCTTGGTACACTCCAACTCTTTACACAGATAAAAATAATAAGTATTTACAACAACTTTTAAAGATTAGTAAAAGCGAACTTGCAAGAAGGTATGGTGCCTCCGATGGAAGATATTTTTCTACTGCAGGAATACCTGCAATAGATTTTGGTGCAACAGGGAAATATCATCATGGAGACGATGAATATGTTGAGATACCAAGTTTAAAAAAGGTTTATGATATATTAGAAATATTTTTAACAGAACAGGAGGGATAAAAATGGCGCCAGTAAAAGAAAAAGGTGAAGTATGGAAATGTGAGATATGTGGAAATGTTGTTGAGGTTTTAGAGGCAGGTGGAGGTGAGTTGGTCTGCTGTGGTGAACCAATGGAGAAGGTTGAAAAGTAATAGAATGGTTTTATAAAAAAATTGTATAGGAGGAATTATGAGTAAATCAATTAAAGGGACTCAAACAGAAAAAAATTTGCTTAAAGCTTTTGCAGGGGAATCTCAAGCAAGAAATAGGTATAACTATTTTGCCAGTGTTGCAAAAAAAGAAGGGTATGAACAGATAAGTCGTATTTTTAATGAGACTGCTGAAAATGAGAAAGAGCACGCAAAAGTTTTCTTTAAATATCTTGAAGGTGGAGATGTGGAGATAACAGCAGAATATCCTGCAGGTGTAATAAGTGATACTAAAGCAAATCTTTTGGCAGCGGCAGAAGGCGAAAAATTGGAGTGGAGTGTTCTATATAAAGATTTTTCAGAAACAGCAAAAAAAGAAGGTTTTGATGAAATAAGTGTTTCTTTTGAAGAGATTGCGGAGGTTGAGGAGTTTCACGAAGCCAGATATAGAAAGCTTATTGAAAATATGGAGAAGGGTGAAGTGTTTAAAAAACCTGTTTCTGTAAAATGGCATTGTATCAATTGTGGATATATTCACGAAGGAAACGAGGCACCAAAATTGTGTCCCGCTTGCCAACATCCTCAGTCTTATTATGAGTTGCTGGCTGAAAATTATTAATAAGTGCTATGGTGCAATGTTAAGGATAAAAGATGAGTTTATCCCTCGGGGTACTCGGGACAAGCCTTTCTCTGAGGGGCTGTTAGCAGGCTAAGAAAAAGCGAAAGACGTACTGAGAAAGGATGGGGTTGCCCCTATATGTCATTCCTGACTTGATCCGGAATCTCGTTTTTCACTACCCCCCGTTCCGTCTTTGCGAGTGCTTCGTAACGTGGCAATCTCGCCGAAGGCGGAAAAGGAAATGGGGGTAAAAAAGTATGTGGTGTCTACTCACTCTGGTACTACGGCGTATACACCTTCTACGTCACAATCGGGCACTCTGAGAACTCACCCTTCTGCATAACAAGCATCTCCGAAGGGCTTAACAGGCTCAGAGTATAAGAACAAAAGGGCTGAACCTTTTGTTAACAGCCCCCCCATTCCGTCTTTTGTAGTTTATTTTGCGAGCGCCTCTTAGCGTGGCAATCTCGCCGAAGGCGGAAAAGGAATGGGAATAAACAATAGTGTATAGGATAAAGACGAGGATTGCCACGTCGCAATTCCTTTGAAAACTATAGGAATAAAACGCTCCTCGCAAGACAAGCAAAAGGCGTCAGCAAAGCAAGGTAAAAACAATAGTAAGGAGGATATATGAAGAAAATAATTGTATGTGGTCTTATATCGTTTATGCTTTTTAGTATTACAAAATTATCTGCTCAAGAAGGTTTTTTAAGAGTAACAAGTGTGCCTGAAGGTGTTTCAGTAGAGGTTGGCGGTAAAAGTATAGGTAAAACCCCTTTACTTACAACTGTTAAGCCAGGAAAACATACTATGAAAGCGATTCTTTCTGGGTATGAATCTGAAACAGAAACGATTGAAATTCTGCAGAATGAGGTTACTCTTGTGGATTTGGCTATGGAGAAACAAAAATCTAAATCTGTTGCAACATCAAGAAAGAGAACAAAAACCGGGAATGTTTCTATTATCACTGATTGGACTGATGTAGATATTTATATTGATGGATATAAAACTTCTGAGAAACCTCCTGTAACAATAAAAGATCTTTCTACTGGGTTGCATACCATAATTCTTGTAAGCGGTTTGTATGCTGATACTTTTAAAGTTTTAGTTATGTCGGGTAAGACTTCTGTTATTAAAAAAACTTTTGAGGATGAAAAGAAACAGAAACGTACCTCTTTATTTAAAATTGAAAAACCTATTTTATCCAAAACTAAACTTGCTCAAATAGAAGCTAAAAGACAAAGCTTGCCAGCCAATATAGTTTTAGCACTTGCTAAGACAACCGAAAAAGAGTCTAACATTATTCTTGGTGAAGGTGAGTCTATATCTGTCTCGTTTCAGATTAAGAAAGTTGGGGATAAAGAGTGGACACCAAAAGAAGTTCAATCTAAAACAAAAGAAGAAGAGAGTTTTTATATTGAAAAAGGTACTTACGATATTATGATTACCTATTCTCTTTTTAAAGAGCCAGTTGGTCTTATCAATATATTTCTTGGCTCAAAGAAAGAGAAAATAAAAGAACATAAAGAGACCTATAAAAAAGAATTTAAGCCAGATACCGAGTATTCATATCTTATATCTTATGATGCTGTAAAAGGTTTCTCTTTCAATTTAGAGGAGAGAGCGCTTAATACCGTGATAGAGTAATATAAAAAAAAAGGCGGGGTTTTAAGTTTATGTATTCCCCGCCTTTTTTATTTTGTCTGTAAAAAATTTTACTGTTTCGTATTACAGTTTTTTGTGACAGAACCACCAGTCATAGCATTCGAATTCGCCACTCTTGGCTTTTTCAAGACGTTCTTTTGCAGCGGCAACATCTGTTGGAGGAGGTATAATAACATTCCCGCCAATTATTTCATTGTTTGGCCAATCTGCAGGTGCGGCAACTTTATTGTTATCGGTTACTTGTAATGCTTCAACTATTCTGACTATCTCATCCATATTTCTGCCTATTTCTTGAGGATAGTAAAGCATTAGGCGAAGTTTTGATTCAGGGTCAACAACAAAGACTGCTCTAACAGTGTTGGTACCTTTTCCTGGATGAACCAGTCCGAGCATTTCTGCTACTTTTCCTGTATCAGCGATGATGGGAAATTCTATCTCTATTTTAATATTTTCTAAAATCCACTCTTCCCATTTTATATGTGAAAAAATCTGGTCTACGCTCATACCAATAAGTTCGCAATTGAGAGCTCTAAATTTATCATACCTTTTCTGAAAAGCAACAAATTCTGTTGTACATACCGGTGTAAAATCTGCCGGGTGACTAAATAAGACAAACCATTTGCCTTTATAGTCGCCTGGTAAATTCTTTTTACCTCTTGTTGTCTGGACTTCCATCTCAGGAAAAGAGTCTCCAAGAAGAGGCATACCTTTTTTCTCTAAGCATTTATCCATTTTTACCTCCTGTCTTTTGTTTGGCGGTTTTTAGTTTCTACCGCTTTTTAATTATTACCTTAACTTA
>JALNXB010000051.1 GCA_023230585.1 bacterium | reverse complement strand
TAAGTTAAGGTAATAATTAAAAAGCGGTAGAAACTAAAAACCGCCAAACAAAAGACAGGAGGTAAAAATGGATAAATGCTTAGAGAAAAAAGGTATGCCTCTTCTTGGAGACTCTTTTCCTGAAATGAAACGAAGAGAGGGTGGGTTTACCCTTATAGAGTTGCTTGTGGTAATAGCCATAATAGCAATACTTGCCGCAATGCTTCTACCTGCCTTAGCCAAAGCAAGAGAGACTGCAAGACGGGGTGTTTGTCTTGCCAACCTTAAACAACTTGGTCTTGTTCTCCATATTTATGCACAGGACTGGGGTGGATGGTTTCCTCTTCTTGAACCAAGAGAAGATATGGATTTTGAAGACGAAGTTGCTCGAGCAGCCTCCAAAACTAACAGGTCTTTAGCTTTACTTACAGGACAGACAGTCCCAACTAACACTCAAACTGGTAGTTCCAGTCCTGCGTTAGAAACCCCTGCCTATATAACAGACTGTAACCTTTTTGTTTGTCCAAGTACAACCCAGAAACCATCAACTGCTAGACCAGGTTCAATTACCACTTCTACTTGTTCATACGCTTATGCTTACGGTCTTTCTATACAAACACACCCAGATACAGCCATAATGGCAGATAGAAAAGATGGTTATAACGCCTGGACTAAGGATACTCAGAATCTTAGAATGGGAGAACTTAGAGAAAATCACGACTGGTTTGGTGTGAACGCTCTTTATGTTGGAGGTCACGCAAAATGGGTTCCTACGTATGTAACCCGAAGTGGCAGTTCTATATATAGATATTTGTACCAGAAAGATTTTCCAAACTGTCGCCCAAAGAACCCACATACTCTGAGAGATCCTCATAGTGCGTATTAGGTAACAACTTTAATAAAATTGGAGGTTAGCAAATATGAAAAAGAGAGGTTTTACATTAATAGAGTTGTTGGTGGTAATAGCCATAATAGCAATACTTGCTGCAATGCTTCTACCAGCTCTTTCTAAAGCCAGAGCAAGAGCAAAAAGTACCGCTTGTATGAACAACTTAAAACAGATTGGTATAGGGATTGCTATGTATATGCAAGATTTTGATAGTTATTGGACTAGTTTTCTTTATGATAGTTACTATAGGCCTTATATCTCTACTGATGTGATAGTGTGCCCTGCTGAAAAACCTTATAAATACGATTCTTCAAAACCGCATGCTACCTATGGTGCAAGAAAAACTTATTTACCTCCAACAATTGCTGATGCGAATGGTATTTACAATGGTAAAAAATTTGAAATGGCAGGATATGCGATATCTGATTTCTGGATATTTGCAGATAGTTTAGCAAAGGTAGCCACTACCGATACATATTATAGACAACAGTATCGTATTGCTGACTGGAGAAATGAAACTGCAAGATATGGAAAAGTTCATTTTAGACATAATGGAAATATCAACCTTCTATTTCTTGACGGGCACGTTGAAAGTGCTACGGAATCACGATTTATTGAGGCAACAAGAACCTTTGTTATTAGTAGTACAGCGTCTCATAGCGAAATCTTCTGTTTTGATAAAAACTACAATTATACATCGGTACTTCTAAAATAGTTGGTACTCCCCTTGCATATCACTCCGGGTTTATCCCGAGTACCCCCGAGGATTACTTCGCAAACCTCGGATATTTGCTTTATATTCGTTCGCAATGACAACCTCTCCTTATTTGCCTTCTACCCTTGGGGGAGAAGGATCAAGGATGAGGGGGGCTGTTGGTCTTTCCTTGTTTGTATAGTGCGAACTAATGTTCATTATACAAAAAATTGGTGCAGGTAAGTTCTCAGATAGGCGAAACGAGGTTCACTGAAGATTCACAATTGATAAAAGGTTGAAAACGGTTACATAAACATAATATTGTGGCTTATTTTTAAATGCTTATTAGAATGTTATTCGTATTTTCTTAAAACTTTCTTACTGTTTCCTTAGTAAAAAATCCCAACTATTATTTCTCAACATAATCTTTTTTTACCTACTTATAATAGGTTTGAGGCCTGGGCCGGATTTGAACCGGCGAATAACGGTTTTGCAGACCGCTGCCTTCCCGCTTGGCTACCAGGCCCTTATTTTGTTTATTATACCATAAAACTTTAATTTTTCAACAATTTAGAATGTTAAATTTTTAGTAAGAAATTTTTATATCAATACTATAGTGTCATAAGACGGATATTTGACAAGGAAGCGCTAAAAAGGTATATTAGACTGATAAATATTATATTAAAAAAATTAAATAGAATTATATAAGGAGAAAATCAATAATGAGGAAGAGAGCTTTTATTATTGGAATAATATTTTCTGCATTTATAGCAATGTTAGACCCGTACCTTATGATGAGAGGATTAAACGCAACTTTTTGTTTTGAATATTGGACACCTGCAGCCATATTTGTTCTTATGATTCTTGTTTTTCTTTCTGCGTTACATCGCAAACTTGAACTTAGTTCTTCTGAACTTCTTTTAATTTTTGTTATGACATCAACTGCCTCTGTTCTACCAAGTATGGGATTTATGTCTTCTTTTATTCCCATAGTTACAGGGTTTAAATATTTTGCTACTCCTGGAAACCAGTGGGCTGAGTTTATAATAGAACGCACTCGACCAATTTTAATGGTACAAGACAACACTGCTATTGCACATTTTTATGAAGGGTTACCTCCTGGACAATCTATTCCTTACCTGGCATGGTTATCTCCTATGAGTTTTATGCTTGCTTTTATGTTAATTTTCTCATTTTTAAGTATCTGTCTAATGGTGCTATTTCGTAAACAGTGGATAGAAAAAGAAAGGCTTGTTTATCCTTTAACTATTTTACCATTAGAGATGGTAAAGAAACAGGAAGGCAAAGGGCGGTTGCCTACTCTTTTCAAAGACAAATTATTCTGGTTTGCATTTGTGCTTGCTTTTTTATTCTACTTGTCTAACTGGTTATCTCGCAAAGCTACTGGCTCCCCGTTTTTATCTCTTTCTGGCAATATGAATTTTTTCCGTAGAAGCATTGCATTTAGTCTTAACCCCCATTTCTCGATATTGGGGCTTGCCTATCTTGTTCCTCGTAGTGTGTCATTGTCGTTATGGTTTTTTCATGTTCTTTTCACTATACAGAGCGGTATTTTGAGTGTAAGCGGTTTTAAGTTGCCTGGTATGAACGACCCTTATGGAGGCCGTTCTATTGTAACAACATTCGAAGGTGCTGGCGGGATGTTAACCCTTGTTGTAGCACTGTTTTGGAGAGCAAGGAAACATCTTACAGACTGTGTCAAGAAAGCCTTTGGTTCAAAATGTGATATTGACGATTCTCAAGAAATGCTCTCTTATAGAACGTCTGTCTTTGGTTTTTTAATAAGTTTTTTAGCAATGGTAGGGATAATGAGGTATTTGGGTATGCCATGGTTTACCTCTTTTGTTTTTATGATTTTTGTTATAATGGTATTTGTTGGGCTTTCAAGGATAGTTTGTCAGGCAGGGCTACCAGCAACAAGAGCACAATGTATTCCACCTGTGTACGCTTCGTATCTATTACCTCCAAATATTGTTACTCCTCAAGGGTACCTTGTGATGGGGCTTCAATATAGTTGGGCAGCAGATATTAGGTCTTCTGTTATGGCTTCAACAGGCCATGCTTTAAAAATACGTGAAGAAACAACAATTACCCCAAGACTTCTTTTTGTAGGAATAATTTCTGCTGTTATTGTTTCCTATATTTTCTCTGCATGGATACACATACACTCAGGTTATAAATTTGGAGCACTTAACGCCTCAACAGGAGGTTCTGGTCCGTGGTTTTTTGGTGGTGCGATGTCCAGATTGGTATCTAACTTAGTGATTCCTAATATGCAGAACCCTATAACTAAAGATATAATTGTATCAAGATATATTTTTACAGCAATAGGTTCTTTTGTAATGGGTCTACTTATGCTTCTACATTCAAAGTTTCTCTGGTGGCCTCTCCATTATATAGGTTTCCCCATAGCAGAAACATTACCGTTACGTAGTTACTGGTTTGCTATATTTCTTGCCTGGTTGATAAAAGGATTGATACTAAGATTTGGTGGACATAATGTTTATAAGAGAAGCGTATCTTTCTTTCTTGGATTGATTCTCAGTAACACTGTTTGGACAATAGTAGAAGCTGTTTTAACCCTTATAAATAAAACTAAAATATAATAAGTAGGTAACGCATACTTTTTAATATTCGTTCATATTTTAAAATTGCAACTTTTGCGTAAAGACTAATATGTCTAGTGGAGAACTTTTAAAGTTGTAGAATCTCTTCCCGAAACTGCTCTTACATTTGGAAGCGCATCCTGTGGCAAGTCACGGCAAGGGTGCGATGAATATACCCATTTTCTCCCAAAAGGAACCCATTTGACGTTGCCTCCTACATAAAGAACATTTATGCCTTCAAACTTATGGTTTCCATCTCTCACAAATGTTAAAGGTGTTGTTGACCCATAGTTACGGTCATAATTAAAACGTCCAACATAATAATATTTTCTGTCTGCTAAAATTGCAGTGTCAGGGTGTGTCTGGGTATTTAAGTTAAGGGCATAAGCGTATGAACAGGTTCCTGCTCCTGCTGGCGCTGTTGGTAATCTATGTTCGGTTGGTGCTCCTTCTCCATCGCTTCCTGACATAAGCATACCTATAGGGGAAACTCTATCTATTGAACTGGGGCATACAAAAACTTTTGCGTCGGTGATATATCTCACATCCTCATACTTATTGTTGTTGCTATAGGTTGGAGGAAACTGTGTCCCTTCATCAGAAGGGTCTGTTTGCCCAGTCAATAAAGCAAGAGAAACATTACAGACAGACTTTATTTCAGTATGGTCCCTGTATGGAAAATAACCGTCCCAATCTCCTGCGTACATCTGTAAAGCAATTCCTATCTGTTTAAGGTTGTTTATACACTGACTTCTTTTTGCCTGTTCCTGAGCTCTTGAAAGAGCTGGAAGAAGCATTCCTGCCAGTATTGCTATTATTGCTATAACCACAAGAAGTTCTATTAAAGTAAACCCTTCTCTTTTCATTATTCACCTCCTTACCATGTAACACTCTTTTTTACAAATTCCGAATCAAGATAGTACCAAGGGCTTGCAGTCCCGCTCTGCTCTGATACAAGTTTTTCTCTGAAACCGTTCACATTGACCGATTCTGTGTGTCCATCCATAAAAAGCATATTGGCACGATGGTTATGCCTAAAGTGTACCATCCCTCTACTTCCTGTAGCTTTCTGAATATATGCATATTGCTTTCTGTAGTATGCTCCGTAACCGGTAGGTGCAGGCGGGGTAAGTATGGTGGTAGAGTCAGCTAAAATCCAATAGTGGGTCGGATGCTTTATCTGGTCAGAACTTATATAATATTCAGTAGTACCACCTGTTGCAAACATAATGTTTGTACCGTGGTCAGTATACCTAATTCCATATCTTGCATTACTTAATTTAGAATCATATTCATAAGGTTCAAGAGTTGGGCACACGGTAACAGAGTCTGAGAAATATTGAGGTTTATTGAACCACGCATATACTTTAAAAAAACCTTCCCAGTCGTTCATATACATTAATATTCCTGCCCCTATCTGTTTCATATTATTCATACAGACAGCATTTTTAGCTCTTGCTCTGGCTTTAGAAAGAGCTGGTAGAAGCATTGCTGCAAGTATTGCTATTATGGCTATTACTACAAGTAGTTCAATAAGAGTAAACCCTTTTCTATTTCCCATTTATACCCTCCCTCATCTTATATGTATTAAACTAAACTCTCTTATGGTATTGTACCTATTTTCTCTTGATTTTGTCAATTATTTTGACCTTATACCATTATACAAGTTGAAAAGTTTTAAAGTATTTTTCAATGTTATAATCTTTTAAGAACCTTTGATGTATATTCACAATAGTGGTATAATAATAGGATGGATAACCTGCTTTCTATATTTATATTTTCTTTTACTATATCCCTTACAGGAGCCCTTGCACCAGGACCTCTTCTTACTTCGGTTATAGCAAAAAGTCCTGTATATGGTTTCAGGACAGGTCCTTTAATTATTATAGGTCACGCTATAGTCGAGGTGTTAGTTGTTGTTGCTATAATCTTGGGACCTTCACATTTTATTCAAAACCCTATCTCTATTAGAACAATATCTCTGATTGGAGGTGGTATTTTAATATTTTTGGGTGTGGGTATGTTAAGAAGTAACGTATCTCTCTCTTTTGAAAAAGATAATTCTTTAAAAAAACTTTCAGGTCTTCCTTTTCTTGGAATAACAATAACTTTAAGTAACCCCTACTGGGTACTCTGGTGGTTTACTGTAGGGGTGGGACTGGTTCTTTCAGTACAAAAATTAGGGATAATTGCTATAATTGTTTTCTTTCTGGGACATATCCTTGCTGATACAGGTTGGTATAGTTTGGTCTCTTTTATTTTAAGTAAAGGCAATAAGTTCTTCTCTAATAAAGTATATAGAATAATAATGAAAATTTGCGGTGTAACACTTGCAGGGTTTGGGATATATTTTATTAGGAATTTTTTTAAAACAACTTTCTAAACTGAAAATTTTATGGTTGTGTCAAAAAAACAATGCACATAAAGATAAAAGAGGAAAAAAGTATGTGGTGTCTACTCACTCTCGCTTTTGCCTTCTCCCCTTGAGGGAGAAGGCAAAAGGATGAGGGGGCTGCAAAGAAGCTAATGGGATGAGGTTGCCCCCCTGTATGTCATTCCGGACTTGATCCGGAATCTCGTTTTTGCTACCACTTTTGCGTGGGTTAAGTTAGAGATCCTGAAACAAGTTCAGGATGGTAAAATTGGCGAGTAGAAGGCAACACGCCCCCCATTCCGTCTTTGCTAGTGTTTCGTAACGTGGCAATTCCCTCGGGGGTACTCGAAACAAGACTCGCCGTTAGGCGGAAAAAAGGGAGTGAGGTCTATAAATACTTTTAAAAGCGTTGAAATACTACTTAAAGCATAGCTAAGTCGGCAGAAGCAATTTTATATAAAGGACAAAAAGATGAGATTTTTAAATAATGATTACCTTCTTGGAAATGAAAGTGGAAAAAAAATTTTTGAACAGATTGAAAATATTCCAATAGTTGATCCACATAATCACGCTGATGTTGCTGAACTTGCAACAAATAGAAACTATAATAACCCTTGGCAATTTTTAATTGGAACTGACCACTATATTTGGGCATTAATGAGAAAGTTTTCTATTGATGAGTTTTATATTACTGGTTCTGCTTTACCTGAAGAAAAATGGCTTAAATTGGCAGAGGTTTTTCCTTGTATGGCTGGTAACCCTGTTTACGAATGGATGCACCTTGAGCTAAAACGGTTTTTGGGTATAGACCAACTTCTTGGACCAAAGACAGGAAAAGAGATTTGGGAGCAGACTTCTTCTCTGTTGAAAAGTCCTGAGTACCGTCCCCAGCAATTACTTGATAAGTTAGGTGTTGAGGTTATGTGTTCGAGTGATGACCCATTAGATTTCCTTGATTTTCATCAAAAGGTTAATAAAGATATGGGGCGTAGTGTAGTTGTTCCTACTTGGCGTGCTGATAGGATAGTTAAGGTCTCTTCTCCAGATTGGCGCGGGTATGTAAAGAAACTGGCAGAAAGATTCGAAAGTAGATGCTCTTCTGTGCAGGATTTAATTGATATACTTCGTAAATCTCACGATTATTTCGCAGAATATGGATGTAAAGCAAGTGACCATAGTATGAGAACACCTTTTCCGTGTGTTGCTGAAGTAAAACAGGCAGATAAAATATTTAAAGCACTCCTTAACGAAGAACAGGTTTCTACTGAAGATAAAGAGATTCTTGCTGATTATATTTTTGCTAATCTTGCAGAAATGGATTCTGAGAAAAACTGGGTATTTCAAATGCACATTGGTGTGGTAAGAGATGTTAGAAGTTCACTTTTTTCATCTTTTGGACCTGATGCTGGTTGTGATGTCTCTGACCATTTCGTAGATATGATTCCTCCTATGGAAACCTTTCTTAACAGGTTTGATAACCGCCTAAAGGTAATTCTTTATTGTCTTGATTTTGCTTATCAATCAACCTTTGCTACTATTGCACGTTCTTTTGGGCAAAATGTAAAATTGGGAGCGGCTTGGTGGTTCTGCGATACTCCGTTTGGTATGAAAAGACAGTTTGAATATATAAGTTCGGTTGACTTGCTATACTCTTTTGCTGGGATGGTTTCTGATTCTCGACGTATACTTGCTTATGGCTCAAGGTTTGAGATGTTTCGTAGAGTTTTGAGCGATGTGTTGGGAGATATGGTAGAAAAAGGTAGCCTACCAGAAAATATATCTCTGAATTTAGCAAAAAGGATATGCTACTCTGGTCCGAAAGAGTTTTTTGAAATTTAAATACATAAAAGAGAAGCGTATGGGGTGAGGGGGGCTGTAAAGAGGTTAATGGGATGAGAACTCCCCCTTTATGTCATTCCGGACTTGATCCGGAATCTCGCTTTTATGTTCTGCCCCCCCCATTCCGTCTTTTGTAGTTTGTCTTGCGAGTTTTACCCGCCGAAGCCTTGGCGTAGGAGGGGTTTCATAACGTGGCAATCTCGCCGAAGGCGGAAAAGGAATGGGAATAAACAATAGTAGGGATAAAGACGAGGGAATTACCACGTCGCAATTCCTCTGAAAACTATCGGAATACAACGCTCCTCGCAACGCCACAAAACGGCGACAAGGCAAGGATAAAAGATGAGATTCCCGCAGTTACATAAGGCGTTCCTTAGAAAATTTTAGCAGAAGCCTTACAAAAATTAGGAGAAAAAATGAAAAATAGGGTGGTATTCTTTATATTACTTTTATTTGTAGGGTCTGGTTTTGCAGAAGATAACACAAAAAAAGAAGAGGTACAGGTTGCTGAATCGCCTGCATTAGAACAGAAGATAGATATAGCAGAGAAATATATAAAAAAGATTATTGAAGAAATTGACAAGCAACACAAAGAAATAGAAGAACTAAAGAAAGAGGTTGAACAACTAAAAGAGGCAAATGTAAAATTATCTCAAATTGTAAGAAGTCTTGAGATTGCAGTAAAATTTACCTCTTCAATTCGTCCCGATATGTCTCAATGGGAAAGTATAGCAAGAGGGATGTCTTCTGAAGATGTAGAAAAGGTTCTTGGTGTGCCTGAGCGGATTGGAATAGAGAAAAGGGTTGGTCCAACCTGGTATTATTACGGACTCGGAAGCATAACTTTTAATGAGAAAAACCTTGTTATTGATAGGAAAACCTTTAAAGAATATTCGCCGCACAGGTAGTAAAGTGTTAAGTGATGAGAAATTTCTCTACTACCTAAAAAATGTCCCGTCAACAGGTTTAACTATAAAAAATTCAGGTGTAATACCAAATTTTTTTGAGTAATCCTTAGTTAATAACTCTTTAAAAGTTTTATAAGCCTCTTTTTGTATCAAGGCTATACAACAACCGCCCATCCCTGCTCCAGACAGTCGCGCTCCTTTAATGCCTTCAAATTTTTCTGAAAAATCTACAATAAAATCTAACTGTTCACAACTAACTTGGTATAGTTCTTTAAGGCTGTTGTGGGATCGAAACATCAAATTTCCAAACTCATCAATCTTGTTCTCATTAAGCAGTTTTACAGAGGTTGTTACCCTATCGTTTTCTTCTACTATATGAAGAGCCCTTCTATAAAGAAGTTCAGGGATGTCATTTATATATTTCTTAAATTGTTTCGGAGTTAAATCGGTCAACCAATCGACTTTTTCAAACCTCTTAACTATTTCCAAAGTTTTATTGGCAGACTCGACTCTTTCATTATAAACAGAAGATGCAAGACTTCTCTCTTTTCGGGTATTTACAAGAACAAACTGGCAATCTTTTAAAACAAGGGGTACATATTGGTAGTCAAGGGTTTTACAGTTAATCATAATAGCAGAATCTTTTTTTGCAAGATAAACAGAAAATTGATCCATTATTCCACATTTGACCCCTACAAACAAGTTTTCTGCTCTCTGAGAAAGTTTTATTATATCCAAAGGAGGAATATCTGTTTTAAATAGTTTTTGTAACAAAGAAGCAACAGAGATTTCAACAGCAGCAGAAGAACTTAAGCCGATTCCTAACGGTATATTTCCACCAAAAACAATCTCTATACCGCTATTAATCAGTCCTAATTTTTGGAATTCATATATAACTCCAAGAAGATAATTTACCCACAAATTCTCCTGTTGGAAAACAATTTTGTTGAGGGAGGTCTCAAAAAACTGGTTATAATTATAAGAAAATATTTTAATTTTTAAATCTTGTCTTTTTCTGCCGTAAGTAAATATGTATCTATTAACTGCTAAAGGCATAACTTTACCACCCTGGTAATCTATATGCCCACCAATAATATTAACTCTTCCAGGGGTGGTTACAGACATAAAATCGTTTTTTTTACCAAAGTTATTTTTAAATAATAATTCTATATTTTCTTTCATTTTATTTTAACTTTTTTTTATTTGTAATATAAAATATACGCTCAACAGGGTTTTGTATAAAAAAATTGATTTAATACAAAGATATTTATATAATAACATATAACTTAAAACTTTACTTATTGAAAAATTAGTGTTAATATGTACTATTGTAAAAATAAAAAAAGTCTGTCTAGTTTATCATTAATGGTAGTTATTGATACGATAGTGAATAGGTGCTCTTACCTTTCCCTGTCGTAAGAGTAAAAGAAGAATAGTTTAGGCAATAATGTTTACAATATTTATTAAATAAGAAAAGCAGAACAAAAAATAAGGGAGTTGTACAATGGCTAACAAAAAAATAGAAAAACAGTTGAAACTGCCTTTTAGAAATGCGTTGCAGATGAGTATAGCCAACTTAAGAATACGGTTTGGCAGGTCTATAATTATTACTTCGTCTATCTTGCTTGGTATTGCTTTTCTTATGTCGGTACTTGCAAACCATTCTTTTACTATGGCTCTTGTAAATAAAGGGCCTGAAGAACTTAGGTCTATACTTATGTCTGACCTGGCAGAGGTTAGAAGTAAAAACGCATGGCTTGTTTCTTTATCTTTACTTGTATGCGTTGTAGGAATTATGAATGCTATGCTTATGTCTGTTACTGAAAGGTCAAAAGAGATAGGCACTATGAAATGTCTTGGTGCTCTCGATAGATTTATTGTGGAACTTTTTTTACTTGAATCTTTTGCCCACGGCATACTCGGCTCTCTTGCTGGAAGTATAATAGGTGTTTTAGTGACGGTTGTTGTTTTTCTTTTCCAGCATGGCACTTTGATAATAAGGGTTTTTCCCTTATACGAAATATTAAAATATATGACATTTACTATTCTGCTTGGCACGTTTCTTGCCATAATAGGAGCTCTATATCCGGCGAGCGTTTCAGCAAAAATGGAACCAGCCGAAGCTATTAGAAGGGAAGTTTAGTTTTCTATTTTCAATAAATAAAGAAAGGGGAAAAAATGGGAAGAGAAGCTATTGTAAGAACTATAGGTGTGAAGAAAAACTTTATGCTTGGCAAAATACCTCTTCATGTTCTTAAAGGTATTGATATTGAAATTTTGAAAGGAGAGTATATCTCTATAATGGGACCTTCAGGAAGTGGTAAAACAACTCTTTTCAATATGATAGGTGGTTTAGATAAACCTACCGAAGGTAAGGTCTATATTGACGAGGTAGATATAGCGCAACTTGATGCTTATGAACTTGCTTGGCTAAGATGCAGAAAGATAGGGTATATATTCCAAACCTTTAACCTTATACCTGTTATGACTGCTCTAGAAAATGTTATGTTACCTATGATTTTTGCTGGTTTGACAACCGATGAAGCAAGAGAAAAATCAAAAGTTCACCTTGAAACAGTTGGTCTGGGCGAAAGATTAGACCATAAACCATTTGAACTTTCAGGTGGGCAGCAACAGAGAGTCGCTATTGCAAGGGCTCTTGCAAACGATCCTGCTATAGTTCTTGCTGATGAACCTACTGGCAACCTTGATTTGAAGACAGGTAAAGAGATAATTAACCTTTTAAGGCAGATGAACAAGGAAAAACACGTTAGCATTATTACTGCTACCCACGATTTAAAAATGCTTGACGTATCAGACAGGGTTATCTGGCTTAGAGATGGACAGATAGAGCGTGTTGAAGATAGAGAAAACATTGTTATTAAAGTAGGCGTTCTTGAGGGAGAAGAAGGCGGTTTGTAGGGTGGAGTTCCAAAAAATAGGTTTTATCGGATGTGGCAATATGGGCAAAGCCTTGGTTAAATCTGTTGTTGAAAACAAGGTTTTTCCATCTTCTTCTGTTTATGTAGCTGACATTAGAAAAGAGCTTTTGGGTTTATCTGCTGAAATAGGTGTAAATGAAACCGATAATATCTCTCTTGCTAAAAAATGCGATATAATCATTCTTGCGGTAAAACCTAAAGATGTAAAGCCTGTTATTGAAGAAATAGAATGCTTTATTAATGAACGAAAACTTATAATTTCTATTGCAGCAGGAGTTTCAACTTCCACAATAGAATCTTTTCTTAAAAATATTCAAATTCCCATTGTAAGGGTAATGCCTAACCTAAATGTAAAAGTTAATGCAGGTCTTTTACCTTACTGTCTTGGCAGGTACGCTTCAAAATATAAAGAACTGATAGAAAAAATATTTGCTTTTTCTGGATTTGTATTTGAACTTAAAGAAGAAAAGTTTGATGCTGTCACAGCTATTTCAGGGAGCGGTCCTGGATTTATATTTTTTATAGCTGAAATAATAGAGTCGGTTTGTAGGGCAAAAAATTTTACAGCGGAAGAAGCAGACCTTATATCAGCTCACATAATATATGGTTCAGGTAAGATGCTTGTTGATACTAAAACAGCCCCAAAGGTGTTGAAAGAGATGGTTTCTTCCCCTAAGGGGACAACCTTGGCAGGTCTTAATGTTTTTGTAGAGAGAGGGCTTAAAGATATTTTTGAAGAAGCTATTGATAAAGCAGAAACAAGAAGCAGAGAACTAAGTAAAGAATTTGAACAAGAGCAAAAGTAGAGAAAATTTAATATGGATGAGTACAAAAAAGTAACTGAAGCAATATCTTTTATACAAAGTAGAACAGATATTGTGCCTCAGGTTGGGATAGTGCTTGGCACAGGTTTGAGTGGGTTAACTGACAAGTTTGATAATAAGGTTGTTATACCTTATGAAGAGATACCCCATTTTCCTCTTTCAACTGTAGAAAGCCATTCTGGAAACCTTGTGGTAGGGAATATAAAAGACAAAACAGTAGTTGCTATGGAAGGGCGTTTCCATCTTTATGAAGGGTATACCGCTCAACAAATTGCTTTCCCAATAAGGGTTATGAAACATTTAGGAATAAAAGCACTTTTTGAATCTAATGCTTCTGGTGGGTTAAATCCTATGTTTTCGAACGGGGATCTGGTAATTATTTCAGATCAGATTAACCTTACAGGGCACAGCCCTCTTGTAGGAGTTAATGATGAACGTTTTGGTGCAAGATTTCCAGATATGAGCGAACCTTATGATGCTGGTATAATAAATACTGCTGAAAAGATTGCTCTTGAAGAAAAAATTCCTTTAAAAAAAGGGGTGTTGTTAGGTCTGCTCGGACCTAATCTTGAGACCAAAGCTGAGTACAGATTTTTAAAGTTAATAGGCGCTGATATGGTATGTATGTCAACTGTAATAGAAGTTATTGCGGGGATACATCTCGGTTTAAAAATTTTTGGTGTGTCTGTTATAACAGATATGTGTTTACCAGACGCTCTTAAACCTGTTACTTTAAACGAAATTATTTCGATTGCGAATAAAGTGGAACCAGAGAGTCTTTTCCAGTCAAATAATGAGCCTGAAATAATTAAGGGTCACAAACAGGCATAATTTTTTTTAATAACCTGCTTCTTTGTTTTTGTACTATATCTGCCATTTCATTGTCAGTCTTGCT